>NZ_JBIMJO010000002.1:0-161907 GCF_043674095.1 Streptococcus sp. A25 | reverse complement strand
TAATGCACCAAATATGGTGCGTTATCCGTTTTTTATGGTATAATGAAAGCAAATATGAGGAGGTCTTTATCTATGATCGGAGACAATATAAAATCACTACGCCGAACACACGATTTAACACAGCCAGAATTTGCGAAAATGGTTGGGATTTCACGCAATAGCCTGAGTCGCTACGAAAATGGTACCAGCACTGTTTCAACTGAACTCATCGACCGTATTTGTCAGAAATTTAACGTTTCTTATGTCGATATTGTAGGAGAGGACAAGATGTTAACACCTGTCGAAGATTACCATCTGACTTTAAAAGTAGAAGTGATAAAAGAACGTGGAGCAGCCATTTTATCAAAGCTTTATAGATACCAGGATAGTCAAGATATTGTTTTTGATGATGAATCTAATCCTTGGATTTTGATGAGTGATGACTTGGCCGAATTGATCAATACGAAAATTTACCTTGTCGCTACTTTCGATGAAATAGAGCGTTACAATGGCTATTTAGATGGTATAGAGCGGATGTTAGACATGGTGCATCATCGGGTGGTGGCTTAATGAGACTGGAAGAATTTAGTGAGGCTGAGTTTCAGAAGGCCTTGCAGCGAACCATTCGGGCCTTAACCCGAGGAAAGACGATTCCAGATCAACCGAAAGCTATCTTGCTTGGTGGACAAAGCGGAGCAGGTAAGACGACTATTCATCGTATCAAGCAAAAGGAATTTCAAGGTAATATCATTATTATCGATGGTGACAGCTACCGTTCTCAGCATCCCAATTACTTAGCCCTGCAAGAAAAGTATGGCAAGGATAGCGTGGACTATACCAAGGGATTTGCAGGAAAAATGGTAGAACAGTTGGTTGATGAACTCAGTACGCAAGGCTACCATTTGCTGATTGAGGGAACCTTGCGAACTACTCAAGTTCCTCGTCAGACTGCTCAATTATTATCTTCTAAAGGTTACCAAGTTTCCTTAGCAGTGATTGGTACCAAACCAGAGCTTTCTTATCTCAGCACCTTGATTCGTTACGAAGAGCTTTATGCCATCGATCCGACTCAGGCTAGAGCAACACCAAAAGAACACCACGATGGGATTGTTGAGAACTTGGTTGATAACTTGAGGGAGTTAGAAAGTGAAAATCTCTTTGACCAGATTCAAATTTATCAAAGAGATAGAACTTGTATCTATGATTCTGAAACTGCTGAAGGTTCCGCAGCAGAAGTGCTACAAGAATGCCTATTTGGAAAATGGAGCAAGGTAGAGGAGGAGATGGTGAAGGAGAGTGAACTCCTACTTAAGGAATTACTTGAGAAAAATAAATAAATTTTGTATAATAGGAATTGAAGTTAAATTAGATGCTAAAAATTTGTAATTAAGAAGGAGGGATTCGTCATGTTGGTATTCCAAATGCGTAATGTAGATAAAACATCTACTGTTTTGAAACAGACTAAAAACAGTGATTACACAGATAAATAAATACGTTAGATTAATTCCTACCAGTGACTAATCTTATGACTTTTTAAACAGATAACTAAAATTACAAACAAATCGTTTAACTTCTGTATTTGTTTATAGATGTAATCACTTCAGGAGTGATAACATGAACAAAAATATAAAATATTCTCAAAACTTTTTAACGAGTGAAAAAGTACTCAACCAAATAATAAAACAATTGAATTTAAAAGAAACCGATACCGTTTACGAAATTGGAACAGGTAAAGGGCATTTAACGACGAAACTGGCTAAAATAAGTAAACAGGTAACGTCTATTGAATTAGACAGTCATCTATTCAACTTATCGTCAGAAAAATTAAAACTGAATACTCGTGTCACTTTAATTCACCAAGATATTCTACAGTTTCAATTCCCTAACAAACAGAGGTATAAAATTTTTGGGAATATTCCTTACCATTTAAGCACACAAATTATTAAAAAAGTGGTTTTTGAAAGCCGTGCGTCTGACATCTATCTGATTGTTGAAGAAGGATTCTACAAGCGTACCTTGGATATTCACCGAACACTAGGGTTGCTCTTGCACACTCAAGTCTCGATTCAGCAATTGCTTAAGCTGCCAGCGGAATGCTTTCATCCTAAACCAAAAGTAAACAGTGTCTTAATAAAACTTACCCGCCATACCACAGATGTTCCAGATAAATATTGGAAGCTATATACGTACTTTGTTTCAAAATGGGTCAATCGAGAATATCGTCAACTGTTTACTAAAAATCAGTTTCATCAAGCAATGAAACACGCCAAAGTAAACAATTTAAGTACCGTTACTTATGAGCAAGTATTGTCTATTTTTAATAGTTATCTATTATTTAACGGGAGGAAATAATTCTATGAGTCGCTTTTTTAAATTTGGAAAGTTACACGTTACTAAAGGGAATGTAGATAAATTATTAGGTATACTACTGACAGCTTCCAAGGAGCTAAAGAGGTCCCTAGCGCCTACGGGGAATTTGTATCGATAAGGGGTACAAATTCCCACTAAGCGCTCGGGACCCCTTGTAGGAAAATGTCCTAAGTGTGGCAACAATATTGTATTAAAAAAATCGTTTTATGGTTGTTCAAATTATCCTGAATGTACCTTCACTTTAGCTGAACATTTTAGAAAGAAAAAACTCACCAAAACAAATGTAAAAGAATTACTAGAGGGAAAAGAAACCCTGGTAAAAGGAATCAAAACGAAAGATAGAAAGTCCTACAATGCCGTTGTAAAAATCGGAGAAAAGGGATATATTGATTTTATCTCTTTTTCAAAATAAGCATAAAAGCCCTTTAAAGAGGGCTTTTGAGGTAACAGACAATGGCAAAGACAATTTTTGAGGAAATGGGCGGCAAATACGAAAGGCAAGGCGATTATTTAATACCGTGCTTAACTGTACCCGCCGAAGAAGAACAGCCGATAGGCATCTGGGGACAGCGGCATTTGGATTATCTGAAGCATCACTGCAAAGTTACATACACCAATCTTCTTACAAGCGGCAGGCTAAACGCCTACCTTGCCGACATCAACAGACAGGCACAGGAACGCTTTGAAAGGCTCATAGAGGGTATGAAACAGGCACAGGGCATAACGGAACAGCTAAAGGCAGAAAACGCCTTAGAATGGACAGGATGCCTCAATAACATAAGGGCTTGTGCGAGGGAGATTGTGGAAAAGGAAATTATTTTTGCATAAACAGATGATTAGTGGCAGGGGGAAATCCTGCCGCTTTTTCTGCTTTAGTTTGTCAGCTTGACAAATAAAGGGTTAAGGACTTGACAAATAAAGGGTTAAGGAATATAATTAGATTCAGTATTATACAAGGAGTTAATAAATATGCGGCAAGGTATTCTTAAATAAACTGTCAATTTGATAGTGGGAACAAAAAGTAGCAGTCCCGTTTCACTTTTAATATGGGGCTTAGTTTTTTGTACCCAGTTTAAGAATACTTTTATCATGTAATTTTATATGCCCGAAAACATATAAGTGTTTTGGGGCTATTGGAGTTATTTACCCAGTGATAGGAGTATTTATCACTGGGTATTTTTATGCCCTTTTTTGGGTGTTGATAGGAGGAAAATCACATGAAAATAATTAACTTAGGCATTCTGGCTCACGTTGACGCAGGAAAGACAACATTAACGGAGAGTTTATTGTATACCAGTGGTGCAATTGCAGAACCAGGGAGCGTAGATAAAGGCACAACAAGGACAGATACAATGAATTTGGAGCGTCAAAGGGGAATCACTATCCAGACAGCAGTGACATCTTTTCAGTGGGAGGATGTAAAAGTCAACATTATAGATACGCCAGGCCATATGGATTTTTTGGCGGAAGTATACCGTTCTTTATCCGTATTAGACGGAGCAGTATTATTAGTTTCTGCAAAGGATGGCATACAGGCACAGACCCGTATACTGTTTCATGCACTACAGACAATGAAGATTCCGACAATTTTTTTCATCAATAAAATTGACCAAGAGGGGATTGATTTGCAGAGCGTGGTTCAGTCTGTTCGGGATAAGCTCTCCGCCGATATTATCATCAAGCAGACGGTGTCGCTGTCCCCGGAAATAGTCCTGGAGGAAAATACCGACATAGAAGCATGGGATGCGGTCATCGAAAATAACGATAAATTATTGGAAAAGTATATCGCAGGAGAACCAATCAGCCGGGAAAAACTTGTGCGGGAGGAACAGCGGCGGGTTCAAGACGCCTCCCTGTTCCCGGTCTATTATGGCAGCGCCAAAAAGGGCCTTGGCATTCAACCGTTGATGGATGCGGTGACAGGGCTGTTCCAACCGATTGGGGAACAGGGGAGCGCCGCCCTATGCGGCAGCGTTTTCAAGGTGGAGTATACAGATTGCGGCCAGCGGCGTGTCTATCTACGGCTATACAGCGGAACGCTGCGCCTGCGGGATACGGTGGCCCTGGCCGGGAGAGAAAAGCTGAAAATCACAGAGATGCGTATTCCATCCAAAGGGGAAATTGTTCGGACAGACACCGCTTATCCGGGAGAAATTGTTATTTTAGCTGATGATACTTTGAAACTGAACGACATTCTAGGAAATGAAAAACTCCTGCCTCATAAAACACGGATTGATAATCCCATGCCATTACTTCGGACAACGGTAGAGCCGCAAAAGCCGGAGCAAAGGGAAGCCCTGTTAAATGCCCTCGCAGAGATTGCTGATACAGACCCTCTTTTGCATTTTGACATTGATACTGTTACACATGAGATTATGTTATCTTTTTTGGGAAAAGTACAGTTAGAAGTTATTTGTTCGCTATTAGAAGAAAAATATCATGTGGGCGTGGCTATGAAAGAGCCTTCGGTTATTTATCTGGAAAGACCGCTTAGAAAAGCAGAATATACCATCCACATAGAAGTCCCGCCAAATCCTTTCTGGGCTTCTGTCGGGTTGTCCATAGAGCCGCTCCCTATTGGAAGCGGAGTGCAGTATGAAAGCAGAGTTTCACTTGGATATTTAAATCAATCGTTCCAAAATGCGGTTATGGAGGGGGTTCTTTATGGCTGCGAGCAGGGGCTGTATGGATGGAAAGTGACAGACTGTAAAATCTGTTTTGAATATGGATTGTATTATAGTCCTGTAAGTACCCCCGCAGACTTTCGGCTGCTTTCCCCTATCGTATTGGAGCAGGCTTTAAAAAAAGCAGGGACAGAACTATTAGAGCCATATCTCCACTTTGAAATTTATGCACCGCAGGAATATCTCTCACGGGCGTATCATGATGCTCCAAGGTATTGTGCAGATATTGTAAGTACTCAGATAAAGAATGACGAGGTCATTCTGAAAGGAGAAATCCCTGCTAGATGTATTCAAGAATACAGGAACGATTTAACTTATTTCACAAATGGGCAGGGAGTCTGCTTGACAGAGTTAAAAGGATACCAGCCAGCTATTGGTAAATTTATTTGCCAACCCCGCCGCCCGAATAGCCGTATAGATAAGGTTCGGCATATGTTCCACAAGTTAGCTTAACAGCTTGCAAAAGTCATATAAAATGAGATTTGAAAGGATTAGAGACTAATTATGATGAAATGCGAATGGATATTGTGTCCTGTTTGTGGGAGCAAAACCCGTAATAAAATTAGGAAGGACACTGTTTTGGAGAATTATCCCCTTTATTGTCCAAAATGCAGACAAGAAAGATTGATTAAAGTTGACAACTTGAAGATAACTGTCATCAAAGAGCCAGACGCTTAAGACGCAGAGCCGATGAAATTGTGGAACAATTCACGAATCATCGGCTCTTTTTGTTTCGTATTTGAAAGAACAAACTCACCAAATAAAAAAAACGATATTCGGGTGGGTTATTTTGTTATACTTATTTGTCCTATAAACTATTTAGCAGCATAATAGATTTATTGAAGAAGAAGCTGTTAGATTAATTTTAGGTGTTGATAAAAACAGCATAAAAGATATGTATAGCTTATTGAAAAAGAAATATAACCCTCAAAATAAGCCTGTTTCTTTTGCTGAAAATGAATTGCTAGAAATGGATTCAATTTTGGAAAAAGGCAATGAAATTAGACTATGATCCAAATGTAAAAGTTCAAATGATTCGACCGAAAAATAAATATAAATCGGATATACAATCGGCAATTGACGAAACTGCAAAATATCCTGTAAAGGATACGGATTTTATGACCGATGATGAAGAAAAGAATTTGAAACGTTTGTCTGATTTGGAGGAAGGTTTACACCGTAAAAGGTTAATCTCCTATGGTGGTTTGTTAAAAGAAATACATAAAAAATTAAACCTTGATGACACAGAAGAAGGCGATTTGATTCATACAGATGATGACGAAAAAGCCGATGAAGATGGATTTTCTATTATTGCAATGTGGAATTGGGAACGGAAAAATTATTTTATTAAAGAGTAGTTCAACAAACGGGCCATATTGTTGTATAAGTGATGAAATACTGAATTTAAAACTTAGTTTATATGTGGTAAAATGTTTTAATCAAGTTTAGGAGGAATTAATTATGAAGTGTAATGAATGTAACAGGGTTCAATTAAAAGAGGGAAGCGTATCATTTTTACGACACAACCAAATTTTAATTTGGCTTTGCATTTTATCTTTTTTTAGCGTATTAAATGAAATGGTTTTGAACGTCTCATTACCTGATATTGCAAATGATTTTAATAAATCACCGGCGAGTACAAGCTGGGTGAACACAGCCTTTATGTTAACCTTTTCTATTGGAACAGCTCTATATGGAAAGCTATCTGATCAATTAGGCATCAAAAGGTTACTCCTATTTGGAATTATAATAAATTGTTTCGGGTCGGTAATTGGGTTTGTTGGACATTCTTTTTTTCCCATACTTATTCTGGCTCGATTTATTCAAGGAGCTGGTGCAGCTGCATTTCCAGCACTCGTGATGGTTGTAGTTGCGCGCTATATTCCAAAGGAAAATAGGGGTAAAGCGTTTGGTCTTATTGGCTCCATAGTAGCTATGGGAGAAGGTATCGGTCCAGCTATTGGTGGAATGATAGCCCATTATATTCATTGGTCCTATCTTCTACTCATTCCTATGATAACAATTATCACTGTTCCGTTTCTTATGAAATTATTAAAGAAAGAAGTAAGGATAAAAGGTCATTTTGATATCAAAGGAATTATACTAATGTCTGTAGGCATTGTATTTTTTATGTTGTTTACAACATCATATAGCATTTCTTTTCTTATCGTTAGCGTGCTGTCATTCCTGATATTTGTAAAACATATCAGGAAAGTAACAGATCCTTTTGTTGATCCCGGATTAGGGAAAAATATACCTTTTATGATTGGAGTTCTTTGTGGGGGAATTATATTTGGAACAGTAGCAGGGTTTGTCTCTATGGTTCCTTATATGATGAAAGATGTTCACCAGCTAAGTACTGCCGAAATCGGAAGTGTAATTATTTTCCCTGGAACAATGAGTGTCATTATTTTCGGCTACATTGGTGGGATACTTGTTGATAGAAGAGGTCCTTTATACGTGTTAAACATCGGAGTTACATTTCTTTCTGTTAGCTTTTTAACTGCTTCCTTTCTTTTAGAAACAACATCATGGTTCATGACAATTATAATCGTATTTGTTTTAGGTGGGCTTTCGTTCACCAAAACAGTTATATCAACAATTGTTTCAAGTAGCTTGAAACAGCAGGAAGCTGGTGCTGGAATGAGTTTGCTTAACTTTACCAGCTTTTTATCAGAGGGAACAGGTATTGCAATTGTAGGTGGTTTATTATCCATACCCTTACTTGATCAAAGGTTGTTACCTATGGAAGTTGATCAGTCAACTTATCTGTATAGTAATTTGTTATTACTTTTTTCAGGAATCATTGTCATTAGTTGGCTGGTTACCTTGAATGTATATAAACATTCTCAAAGGGATTTCTAAATCGTTAAGGGATCAACTTTGGGAGAGAGTTCAAAATTGATCCTTTTTTTATAACAGGAATTCAAATCTTTTTGTTCCATTAAAGGGCGCGATTGCTGAATAAAAGATACGAGAGACCTCTCTTGTATCTTTTTTATTTTGAGTGGTTTTGTCCGTTACACTAGAAAACCGAAAGACAATAAAAATTTTATTCTTGCTGAGTCTGGCTTTCGGTAAGCTAGACAAAACGGACAAAATAAAAATTGGCAAGGGTTTAAAGGTGGAGATTTTTTGAGTGATCTTCTCAAAAAATACTACCTGTCCCTTGCTGATTTTTAAACGAGCACGAGAGCAAAACCCCCCTTTGCTGAGGTGGCAGAGGGCAGGTTTTTTTGTTTCTTTTTTCTCGTAAAAAAAAGAAAGGTCTTAAAGGTTTTATGGTTTTGGTCGGCACTGCCGACAGCCTCGCAGAGCACACACTTTATGAATATAAAGTATAGGAATCATAAAGAATGAAAAATATAAAGGCGATATTCTAATGGGCAAAACTTTTACAGTGGATCCAATAAGCAAGAGACGTTTAAGTAATTTTGGTGAAGAAGATAAGTACTACATCAAAGATAATCATGAACCTATAATATCTAAAGAAGACTTTGAGAAAGCTCAGGAGATTAGACTGCGTCGAGCAGGAAATAAGAAGACTGCTGCAAATGTAAATGGTAAGCGTGAACGCTATTCAAAAATGTATGCTTTTAGTAGCATGTTAGAATGTGGTTTTTGTGGTTCAATATTATCTAGAAGAAGTTGGCACTGCCGTTCAGATTATCGTAAGGTTGTGTGGCACTGTGTTACATCGATAAAGAAAGGAAAGAAATTTTGTAAGCATAGTAAAGGATTAGAAGAGCTCGCTATTGAGGGGGCTTTCATGGAAGCTTACAGACAACTTTATCATTCAAATGAAAACTTAATGACAGACTTACTTGAAACGATTGAATCTGAATTGAATGACAATAGCCTTAGCAAGGAATTAAAAAGGATTACAAACAAACTTCGAACATTACTAAAAAAAGAGGAAAATCTTGTAAATCTAAGGCTCAAAGGGAAAATTAGCGATACCATATACAATGAAAAGTACAATGAAATTTCCTCAGAAAAAGAGTTTCTAGCAGAAGAGAAGGTAAATATTGAAACAACCTTAAAATCAGAAATCGATGTAAAGAAAAGACTAACTGAGTTTAAGCACTTGCTATCTTCACAGAAAATGCTTACGGAGTTTGATCGTGCAGTTTTTGAAAGTATTGTTGAGAAAATTATTGTAGGTGGAGTTAATAGCGACGGAGAAATTGATCCTGCAATGTTAACCATAATATTCAAAACAGGTGAAACTCAAAACAAGGATGGTAAACAATTTAAAAGTAAACGTAAAAATGCTAAACTAGAAACAGATAAATTGTGTCCTCAAAACAGTGACGAGGATAAAAAATTGTATTCTCAAGGACCAGACTACACATGTGGAGAGTGTAGTATTGATGTCACGAGCGTAAACGAAGTGTATTAATAATTATATTGTAATTAGATAGTAGGTGAAATTATGATTACTAAAAAAATTAAATCTAAGCGAGATGGACTGGAGCTCGAACTTGCTATTATAGAGCCAAGCTCTAATCCTATTGGAATTGTTCAGTTAGTTCATGGAATGTCAGAACATAAAGAAAGATACTACGATTTTATGAATTACTTAGCTCAAAACGGTTATGTCTGTGCGATTCATGACCATAGAGGTCACGGAGCTAGCGTTAAAGACTCATCTCACTTAGGATATTTTTATACAGAGGACAGCTCTGTTATTGTTGACGATGCTTATCAAGTGACAGAATACTTAAAAGAAAGATATCCTTCGTTAAGTATTTCAATATTTAGTCATAGCATGGGCACTCTTGTTTCTAGAAATTATTTAAAGAAATACGATTACGAGCTTGATAAAATAGTTTTATGTGGGCCACCAACTGAGAATAAATTAGCGGGATTTGCAGTATTTTTAGCAAAAATAAGCAGTGTTTTTTATGGCAAATATAAGCCCAATAAATTTTTTAATTCTTTATCAGCCGGTCAATATAGCAAGGGATATGAAAGCCAGCTAGATTGGATTTGCGCTAATCCAGACACAGTCAAGGAATACGATGCAGATCCGCTTTGTGGTTTTATATTTACTACAAATGCATTTATCAATCTTTTTAAATTATTAAAATCAGCGTACAATGGCAAAGACTGGAGACCAAAAAACACTGCTTTACCAATATTTTTAATAGCTGGAGAAGATGATCCTGTTATTCAAGGAAACGAAAAGTTTAAGGGTTTAGAAGGATTCTTAAAAAGTCTTGGATATAAAAACATTAAAAGCAAGCTTTATAAAGGTATGAGACATGAAATACTTAATGAAAGAGATAAAGAAACTATTTATCAGGACGTGCTAGAATTTTTACGCTCTGATACAAATAAAAAAGAAAAGATTTAGAATGTACTGACCCCAAAAAGTTGGACAAATAATTATTGAAAGGATTTAGTTCTGTATTGGACAGGACTAATGTTACTGCTTGCAAAAACTATTTATTATTAATAGAATGGAACAGATTGGATGGTAAAGGTATGATTAGAAAATTTCAAAAAGAAGATATTGAAAAGTAATATGGGATTGGCAAATGCAACATTTGATTTATTCTTGGTAAAAGTCGGCTCTGCTCAGGTAAACCTATAAAAACTGTGACAACAGGGGCTGACGGTAAGGCTATAATTGATGAGCTGGATTATGACAAAGAGTATATATTGGTTGAAACAAAGGCTCCTAACGGATATGTTTTAAATAAGGAACCTGTAAAAGTTAATGTAAAAGATTTGGATGAGGGTGAAGCCGTTATAAAGCTTTCTGTTAAAAATGATAAGGATAACAAAACTAATCCTCCTGCAAATGTTCCTACGGTAGTTAAGAAATATAAAGCTCCGGAAACCGGAGATAGCTCCAACATTAGTTTTTACTTGGTGACAGGCGTTGTTGCTTTGTTTATGTTGCTTGGATTGATTGGTAAGAACCATAGAAAGAATAATTGATTAGTCAGATGAATTAGAATGGCTTACATATAGCTATCTCTATATTGTAGTGGACTTAGAGGCAAAATCAAAGCACTTCAAGCAAATAATTGGAGGACTTTTTGATAGATGAAAGCAGGAGGTTGTATATGAAGAAGAACTATATTTTATTAACAGCGTATATGATTATAATGGGAATAGGACTTTTTATAAGTAATCATTTCTTAAATACTCCATATAATTCAACGGAGTTCAGCAGGAAGTTTTTGCCGTTTATGTTTATATTAGCGATATTGGTTTTGTACTACGGCATAAAAAATAAAAATGAATTAACCTTGCACTCAGAAAGCAAGCCGAGCTATGTATTTTCAGCACTTTTGTTCATCCCTGTAGTAGGGTTTGGACTATATTCAATTGTCAGAGGATTTAGTCCGGATTTAGCATTTGTTATATTGATAATAGATACTGCTTTGATTGGAATAGCTGAAGAAGGCATGTACAGAGGGATATTGCTTGGTGCAATGGCGAAGAAGATGAATCCGGCTCTTGCCATACTGCTATCTTCAGTGCTATTTTGTGCATTACATTTAATAAATGTTATAGGAGGTCTATCAGTCTCCGAGCTAATGGGACAACTTTGCTCAACCTTTGTTATGGGAGTGTTCTTAGGAGCTATGTATTTGGACACACGAAAAATACTGTTCCCTATAATTTTCCATTCTCTTTGGGATTACATATTGCTCAGCGGTAGCCTTGCAGAAGTTCAAATTCTGCCTATAGTATTGATAGGGGTATATGTTTTAGAGGTGGTTATTTCCCTTGTAATAATAATTAAACTTCTAAGGAAAAAAGAAAGTTTTTTCAGCTAGTAAGGGAATACAATTTTATATGCTTCTCCGACATTCAGATTGGTCGAGGTGAACGAAACTTAATAAAACTGAATAAAACTGAATTCAAAGATATAAGGCGATAGAAATGGAGTATCATACCCCAAAATCTATCGTCTTTTCTGGTGTCCGAAGTTAAAATGAGAGGGATGCGAAAGCGGAATGTGATTGTTTTTACCACCAATCCTCCTTATGAGGTAGTCGCTCTGCTGGTGAAAGCCTAGAAACCTTTGAATGAAAGCATATTGAAAAGCCTTGGAGACAAGGCTTTTTAGCTTGGGGTGGGGAAGTATCAGAGTAAGAAAATTTTTAGAGGGAGTAGAAGTGATAGCTAGAAATTATCCAATTCTATTTCCATTTACCCTGTGGGTACGTGTTTATTTCCATTGACAAGGAGTTTTGGGGAATAGAAACGTAACTACCTTTAAATCGTTTAAATGATTACCCCTGAAAGTGGAGAGAAAGGGAAATGAGTAGATGTGAAATGTGATATAATAAAAGAAAAATTATTGTATAGAATGAGAAGAGAGTATGAAATATAATGACTTCATAAAAGAAACTATAATGGATTTCAGTTCTATAGAGTTTAAGAATATCAAAGCTTTACTTATTTGGAGAGTATATTCAATTTTCCTTTTTGGAGGATAATCGGATTGATCAGTATATTTTTTCTGAAAAATTATGTGATTATTTAGAAAAATTGGAATTGAAGACCAAGATACCTTTTCAAAAACACTCTTTAATTCCAAATATTGGATGGAATTTAGTTTTAAAATCAATTGTACTATCAAAAATAAAACAAGATATTAAGGAGAAAATAGATGCAAGATAGTCTACGTACACTTGGATATAAAACTAGGGAAATGTTGTAACTAAATTTTATAATCCTTGGATATTATTAGAGCCACTCATCAGAAAGGAAATCTATGTCAAAATTTTCCCCTACTGGACAGTCGGTCCATGAATTGTTTGCAGAATTGAAAACAGTCCGTAAGCAGGAAGATGCCTACAAATTACTAGAATTGCACCAGCGCATCAGCCAGGAGGAAGCTGTCGTTTGGTATCCCAGCATTATTGGCTTTGGTTGCTACCATTATAAGTATGATAGTGGGACGGAAGGAGATTCACCCATTCTCGCTTTTGCGGCCAGACAGGCCAAGATTAGTCTTTATATTGATCAAAATCTGCCTGGACGCCAGGAGCTATTGGACCGTTTGGGCAAGCATAAGGCAGCAGTTGGTTGTGTCTATGTTAATAAATTGGCAGACATTGATATGGAAGTTCTAGAGGAAATTCTGGTCAAATCTATTGAATACCACCGTCAAAAAGGGGAGTAAAATCATGGATGAAACCTTATTGAAAAAGCTAAAGTTGGATAAGTTCACAGATGTGGCTATGATGAAACCAGCGCAGGAGGAAGAAACTGCTTTTGATGGCTATGGCTTTCCGACAGAAGTAGCGGAGAAACTTGAGCTTGGGCTAGCCTACGTTTATAGCTTAGAGGAGATGAAGAACATAATTTTGCAGGCATCTGCACAACATCTCCTAGTTGAAAATGGTTAGCTTTATCTCTTCTATCCCAAAAATAAAAACAAGCTAGGGCACGCTCCCATTCATCGAGATCACATTTTTCCCTATCTAGAAGTTACTGATGAGGATGGCTATATCAAGGGCACAGCCTACAAGTTCAATCGAATGGTAGCGCTTGATGACAACTACACCATGGTGGCAGTCAAATTCCAACCAGAAACAAAGGTCCAGTCAAGCAGTCGATCGTCAGCCAGAGTAGGCGATTATCTGGATAAGGTCGCAGACATTGAGGGGTTTTTGGAACATCATCCAAAAGAATTGAGCTTTTATCAGAGTTTAACGCCAGGCTATCAACGAGATTGGGCCAGGTATGTTTACTCAGCCAAGACAGAGGCCACGTAGAACAAGCGTCTGGCTGAAATGGTTGATATTTTAGAACAAGGCTACAAGACAAAGCAATTGTATCGAGAAGGTAAAAAATAATTGTTTATCATAGTAAAAAATGTAAATCCGAACAAATAGTAAAATAGGAGCGCTTGCACTTGCATGCTCTTCTATTTTTTTGTAGAATAGTAAAAGTGAGGTTTTAAAATGAGTAAAAAAGATAAAAAAATTGAAATCCAACTAGAAGATAGCAAGGTTGTGGTTAATAAAGAAGAATTTTCAGGCTATCGTTTGGTTATCGGAAAAAAAGTTATCGGTGAGATTGCTGAATTTGAAGAAAAAAATCTTGCAGTGGTAAAAAACGGAGCTGTTGATAGTTTTTATAAATCTTTGGAATCAGCAGTAGCAAATATTATCGAAAATTACAATTTAAGCAATTAGAAGACTTGTAATTATCACTATTCTATGGTAGAATAGTGAATGTTAGTGCGCGGAGAGATAGCGAAGAGGCTAAACGCGGCGGACTGTAAATCCGCTCCTTCGGGTTCGGGGGTTCGAATCCCTCTCTCTCCATATCTAAGATACTAAGGGCGTCAAACGCACAGTAAAAATAGGAAGTTGACAGCAAATCCTGATTTGCTAGGCAACTTATCTTTTTTACACAGCGTTTAGCCCGAGTTCATTTCAGAACGTTATCTTAGTGGTGTATTTTGGGGTATCGCCAAGCGGTAAGGCAAGGGACTTTGACTCCCTCATGCGTTGGTTCGAATCCAGCTACCCCAGTCAAGGTATTAGGTTTATCCTAATTCGTCAAAGATGTCCATATTGTTGTTGTCCTTGCGTGTGCCTTAATAAAATATATTTTATGTTGGGTCGGGAGGCCCGATTGTCGGAGGTTTATTTATAATGAACGAATTTGAAGATTTGTTGAACAGTGTAAGCGAAGTTACACCTGGTGATGTCGTAACTGCAGAAGTATTGACAGTTGATGCTGGTCAAGCGAATGTAGCTATTTCAGGTACTGGTGTAGAAGGCGTATTGACTCTTCGTGAGTTGACAAACGACCGTGATGCTGATATCAACGACCTTGTTAAAGTTGGTGAAACACTTGAATTGCTTGTGCTTCGTCAAGTAGTAGGGAAAGATACTGACACTGTTACATATCTTGTTTCTAAGAAACGTTTGGAAGCACGTAAAGCATGGGACAAGCTTGTTGGTCGTGAAGACGAAGTTGTTACAGTTAAAGTTACTCGTGCCGTTAAAGGCGGTCTTGCAGTTGAATTTGAAGGTCTTCGTGGATTTATCCCAGCTTCAATGATCGATAGCCGTTTCACTCGTAACACTGAGCGCTTTGTAGGTCAAGAATTTGATGCTAAAATCAAAGAAGTTGATCCAGCAGAAAACCGCTTCATCTTGTCACGACGTGACGTTGTTGAAGAATCAGCAGCAGCAGCACGTGCAGAAGTATTTGGTAAGTTGTCAGTAGGTGAAGTTGTAACTGGTAAAGTTGCTCGTATCACTAGCTTCGGTGCTTTCATCGACCTTGGTGGTGTTGATGGTTTGGTTCACTTAACTGAATTGTCACATGAGCGTAACGTATCTCCTAAATCAGCAGTTACTGTTGGTGAAGAAGTTGAAGTTAAAGTTCTTGCTATCGACGAAGTTGAAGGTCGCGTATCATTGTCATTGAAAGCTACACAGCCTGGTCCGTGGGACGGCGTTGAGCAAAAATTGGCAGCTGGTGATGTGATTGAAGGTAAAGTGAAACGTTTGACTGACTTCGGTGCTTTCGTTGAAGTATTGCCAGGTATCGATGGTTTGGTACACATCTCACAAATTTCACACAAACGTGTTGAAAATCCAAAAGATGCTTTGTCAGTAGGTCAAGAAGTTACTGTTAAAGTTCTTGAAGTGAATGCAGCTGATGAGCGTGTATCACTTTCTATTAAGGCTTTGGAAGAGCGTCCAGCAGCAGCTGAAGGCGAAGAAAAAGCTGAAAAACGTGCACCACGTCCACGTCGTCAAAAACGCGAAGAAAAACGTGACTTCGAATTGCCAGAAACACAAACTGGTTTCTCAATGGCAGACCTTTTCGGTGACATTGAATTGTAATTCGATTAAAAACTTGCCTTGCGCAAGTTTTTCCTTTCCACCCTTAGTGTAATGGATATCACGTAAGATTCCGGTTCTTGAGATGGGGGTTCGATTCCCTCAGGGTGGACTAAATAGTAGAAGAAGCCTGGTGTGCAGGCTTTTTCTATATTCTTTTGATTTTGGAGGCCAACCATGCTACATTTTGAAAATGACTACAACAAAGGTGCCCACCCAGTTCTGCTTGAAGCCTTGGTTGCTAGCAACCAAGAAGGTTTATCTGGCTATGGAACGGATAAATATACCCAGTCAGCTATTGAGAAAATTCGAAAGGCGATCGCTTGTCCTCAAGCTCAAATCACTTTTCTGGCTGGAGGTACTCAGACCAATCAGATTGCCATCAATTCCATGCTGGCTTCTTATGAGGGTGTGATTGCCGCAAATACAGGCCATATTTCTACACATGAGGCAGGTGCTATTGAATTTTCTGGACACAAGGTTTTGACACTGCTGCATCATGAAGGGAAAATAACGGCAAGTGAGGTTGATAATTTCATCAAAGATTTCTATGCTGATGCTAATCATGCCCATATGGTTCATCCAGGAATGGTTTATATTTCTCACCCGACTGAATATGGTACGCTTTATAGCAAAACAGAGTTAGAAGACTTGTCCAAAGTTTGCCAGCAGCACAATATTCCGCTCTTTTTAGACGGTGCTCGCTTGGGTTATGGGCTTGCTGCACGCGATACGGATCTTGATTTGCAGGCCATAGCAGAGCTGACAGATGTCTTCTACATCGGAGGGACAAAACTTGGCGCCTTGTTGGGAGAAGCTCTTGTATTTACAAAGAATAATCAGCCAAAGAATTTTGTATCTATTGTCAAACATCACGGTGCCTTGTTAGCTAAGGGACGATTGATTGGAGTCCAGTTTGATCGATTGTTCACTGATGATCTCTATATGAGCATCGGACGGCATGCGATCGACATGGCAGAGCAACTCAAGGCAGTTTTAGTTGAAAAAGGCTATCGGTTTTATCTCAATTCGCCGACTAATCAGCAGTTTATTATTGTCAAAAATGAAGAGTTGCCGAAATTGTCTGAATCAGGCATTGCTTACAGTTTCTGGGAAAAATATGATGATAGTCACAGTATCATACGCTTTGCAACTAGCTGGTCAACTAGCCAGGCTGACATCGAACGGTTGAAAGAAATTTTATAGGTATGCAAGACAGTCCGTGGGCTGTCTTTTCGTAGTGATGGTTGGCAAAAGCTGGTAAAAAGTGATAAAATAGGACTATTGCAAACAAAGGAATGATATCATGATTTATTTTGATAACGCAGCGACGACTCAGGTCTATCCTGAGACGCTCAAGACCTATACAGAAGTAGCGACAAAAATTTGGGGCAATCCGTCTAGTCTGCACAATTTGGGCAGTCAGGCGACCCGTATCTTAGAGGCCTCCCGTAAGCAAATTGCAGAATTGCTAGGCAAGGATAGCAAGGAAATCTTTTTTACCTCTGGTGGTACAGAGGGGGACAACTGGGTTCTCAAGGGGGTTGCCTTTGAACGGTCGCATTTGGGCAAGCATATCATTGTGTCTGACATTGAGCATCCAGCGGTCAAGGAATCCGCCCTTTGGCTCCAATCGCAGGGATTTGAGGTGGATTTTGCGCCGGTCAATGCCCAAGGGTTTGTGGACGTTTCGGCATTGGAGAGCTTGTTACGTCCCGATACGATTTTGGTATCCGTCATGGCAGTCAACAATGAAATTGGCTCTATCCAGCCGATTGCGGAAATTTCAAACTTGCTGATGGACAAACCGACTATTTCCTTCCACGTGGATGCTGTTCAGGCTATCACTAAAATCCCGACAGAACGATTTTTGACGGAACGCGTTGATTTTGCGACCTTCTCTGGTCATAAATTCCATTCAGTTCGTGGAGTCGGCTTTATCTATGTCAAATCTGGTAAGAAAATTTCTCCGCTTTTGACAGGCGGTGGTCAAGAGAGTGACAAGAGATCAACAACGGAAAATGTGGCTGGTATTGCAGCAACTGCTAAAGCGCTCCGCCTCAGTTTGGACAAGGCGCAGGATAGCCAGAAACGATTGTCTGCCATGAAGCAAATCCTCTTGGAAGAACTCAGCACATTTGACCATGTGACTGTTTTTTCAGGCATGGATAATTTTGCACCAAGTATTTTGACCTTTGGCATTAAAAATATCCGTGGTGAAGTCATCGTCCATGCCTTTGAAGACCACCAGATTTACATTTCGACCACTTCAGCCTGCTCGTCCAAGGCTGGAAAACCGGCTGGAACCTTGATTGCCATGGGAGTACCGCAGAAGCTGGCTCAAACGGCCGTCCGTATCAGCTTAGACGATGATAATGACATGGGGCAAATCGAGCAATTCCTCACGATTTTCAAGCAAATTTATCACAATACACAGAAAGTAAGGTAGAATGAACTATTCAGAAATTATGATTCGCTATGGCGAATTGTCAACCAAAGGGAAAAACAAGATGCGGTTTGTCAACAAACTCCGCAATAATATCAAACATGTCCTTTCTGTCTACCCAGAAGTGACCGTTTATTTTGACCGTGATCGTGGTCATGTCTATTTGAACGGGGCAGATTATCAGGAAGTTTCAGCTTCTTTGAAGAAGATTTTTGGGATCCAAAATTTCGCACCGTCTTATAAGATTGAGAAGTCTGTTCCAGCCTTGAAAGAAGCGGTTGTGGAGATTATGCAGTCCATTTACAAGGAAGGGATGACCTTCAAGATTGCTGCGCGTCGTAGCGACCACAGCTTTGAATTGGATAGCCGTGACCTTAACCAAGTCCTAGGAGATGTGGTTTTCACAGCCATTCCAAATGTACAGGTACAGATGAAGTCGCCAGATATTACCTTGCGAGTGGAAATCCGTCCAGACGCAGCTTATATTTCCCATGAAGAAATCAAGGGGGCAGGCGGTCTTCCAGTTGGAACATCTGGAAAAGGAACGCTTATGTTATCAGGTGGTATTGATTCGCCTGTTGCGGGCTATTTAGCACTGAAACGTGGGGTAGAAATTGAAGCTCTTCACTTTGCTAGCCCTCCATACACTAGTCCAGGTGCTCTTAAAAAAGCCCATGATTTGACCCGTAAATTGACTGCCTTTGGTGGTAATATCACCTTTATCGAAGTACCATTTACAGAAATTCAGGAAGAAATCAAGGAAAAAGCACCTGAAGCTTATTTGATGACCTTGACACGCCGCTTCATGATGCGGATTACAGACCGAGTACGGGAAGAGCGTGGTGCTATGGTTATTATCAATGGTGAAAGTCTAGGACAAGTGGCAAGTCAGACCCTGGAATCCATGCAGGCTATCAATGCGGTGACAAATACACCTGTTATCCGTCCAGTTGTGACCATGGACAAGTTGGAAATCATTGATATTGCTCAGGAAATTGATACCTTTGATATTTCCATCCAGCCATTTGAGGATTGCTGTACCATCTTTGCCCCTGACCGTCCAAAAACCAATCCGAAAATCAAACATGTCGAGCAGTACGAAGCTCGCATGGATGTAGAAGGATTGGTAGAACGTGCTGTTGCAGGAATTATTGTGACAGAAATTACTCCAAAAGTGGAAGCAAAAGATGAGATTGACAATTTAATCGAAGATTTACTGTAAACTGTTGATGAAGTTTAATGTCTGACACGGTTGGGAAAGAATAGACAGCTTTAGAAAGAAATTCATTCGCGCATCAAATGAAGGTTAATTTTAACTTGATTTGATGCGTTTTTTAATTATTTGACTTAGGTGTCGTTACCTTAATAACCTAACGTTCGGAAAAAATCGAATTTTTGTGGTATAATGGACTTTCGAAAAAGATAAGAAGGAGTTTTTATGAAAAAAGGAGCTCTAACAGGATTACTCCTGTTTGGTATGTTTTTTGGTGCAGGAAACTTGATTTTCCCACCTGCACTTGGTGTCTTATCTGGTGAGAATTTCTGGCCAGCTATATTAGGATTTGTTGTGTCAGGTGTCGGTATTGCTGTCATTGCCCTGATTGTCGGGACATTGAATCCCAAAGGTTATGTACATGAAATTTCTCGCAAGATTTCACCGGCTTTTGCAACGGGCTATCTTGTTGCCTTGTATTTGGCCATTGGTCCCTTCTTTGCCATTCCGCGTACGGCTACAACGTCCTTCGAAATTGGTATTGCGCCATTATTGGGCGATGGGAATCCGAGTCTCTGGTTGTTTGGTTTTACAGCTCTTTACTTTGTGGCAGCCTACCTGATTGCCCTTAAACCGTCTCAAATCTTGAACAGTATCGGACGAATTTTGACCCCTGTTTTTGCTATTTTGATTGTGATTTTGGTGGTGCTAGGTATTGCCAAATATGGTTCGACCAGTCCTCTGCCAGCAGCAGAAGCTTATTCAGTTGGACAGGCCTTTGGTACAGGATTTATTGAAGGATACAATACCCTTGATGCTCTTGCGGCGGTTGCCTTTAGTGTGGTAGCGGTCAATACCTTAAAACAACTTGGTTTCTCTAGCAAGAAGGAATACGTCTCAACCATCTGGTCAGTTGGTCTTGTTGTGGCCTTAGCTTTCTCAGCACTATATGTTGGTTTGGCTTTCTTAGGAAATCATTTCCCTGTGCCTGCTGATGTTTTGGTATCAGATACTAACAAAGGTGTTTACATTCTTTCGCAAGCAACACAAGCCATCTTTGGGCCAAGTGCACAGATTTTCTTGGCAGCTATGGTTATCGTGACATGTTTCACGACAACAGCTGGCTTGATCGTATCTTCAGGTGAATTTTTCGCGGAGCGTTTCCCACGTTTTAGTTATAAAGTGTATGCAACTGTCTTTACCTTGATTGGTTTTGGGATTGCCAACCTCGGTTTGAACAATATCATCACTTTCTCAGTTCCTGTTCTTTTGGTTCTCTATCCAATTACCATCTGTATTGTCTTGATTACCATTGTTAACAAATTTGTACCGCTTTCTACTTACGGTATGCAATTAACTGTGGGACTAGTGACAGCTTTGTCATTGGTAGAAGTTTTGGCTGGTCAATTTGGTTGGACAGCTATTTCAACAATCATTTCAGCTCTGCCATTGGCCGGACAATCATTAGCATGGTTATTGCCTGCTCTTGTCGGAATCGTTCTTTCACTTTTCTTGCCAAACAAGCAGGAGAGCGAAGTTTTTGAAATGTAAAAAAATCATACAAAACACTTGCATTTGCAGGTGTTTTTGTTATAATTGGAGTGTTGACTATGCACACCCTGTGCAACCGCACGACTACCGTTTAAGTGGTTCGTCCCACGGTACTAGGCGAGTCTTCACATTAAATTCGGGCTGAGCCCTAAAATTCATAGGAGGTGCATAATGAGCACATATGCAATCATTAAAACTGGCGGCAAACAAGTTAAAGTTGAAGTCGGTCAAGCTATCTACGTTGAAAAATTGAACGTTGAAGCAGGTCAAGAAGTTACTTTCGAAGAAGTAGTTCTTGTTGGTGGTGAGAAAACTGTTGTGGGTACTCCACTCGTAGCAGGCGCTACTGTTGTTGGTACTGTTGAAAAACAAGGTAAACAGAAAAAAGTTGTTACCTTCAAGTACAAACCTAAAAAAGGTAGCCACCGCAAACAAGGTCACCGTCAACCTTACACAAAAGTTGTTATCAACGCTATCAACGCTTAAGGCGTAGCTTGAAGCAATCATTACAGAAATTCGGAGGAATAACATATGTTAAACTTGAATCTTGCTAACTTGCAATTTATGGCCCACAAAAAAGGTGGAGGTTCAACGTCAAACGGTCGTGACTCACAAGCGAAACGCCTTGGTGCGAAAGCTGCTGACGGCCAAACTGTATCAGGTGGTTCAATTCTTTACCGCCAACGTGGTACAAAAATCTACCCAGGAGCTAACGTAGGTCGTGGTGGAGATGACACTCTTTACGCTAAAGTAGAAGGCGTTGTACGCTTCGAACGTAAAGGTCGCGATAAGAAACAAGTATCTGTTTACCCAATCGCTAAGTAAAAAAATGGTCCAGTGGACCATTTTTTCTTGCCTTTTTGAATTAAATGAAAGGCAAGGTTCGAACCTTTTTAGCAACTCTCCTTGAAATAAAAGAGAGAGTTGAGCTAGAAATAGCAAACAATAGGCTTTCCGAGATTTCGGAAGGCCTTTTTTTTGTTTTGATACCCATTTTTCATTTACCAAGGGCTTGGTGTGAAATGGTCAGGCATTGGTAGTTATATAAAAAGTTATCAGTTGAAAATGAACATGTAAATATAGGTTGACTGACAAGGGCAATAGATGCTAGAATAACCATATAATAGAATGAAGGGAGGCGATTCAAATGAAAGGAATAGTAAGATATTTCAGAAAACAAGGAATCAAGAGTAAGGAGGTTAGGGCAAATTAACCTCCGAAAGGAGAAAATAATGAAGATTGTTGCAATAAGGGATTCAGTTGAAAAAGCTGAGATTATTAAAACGGTATTAGCAGATTTACCTGAGTGGTTTGGCTTACCTGAAAGCACTAAAGAATATATCCAGGATGGGAGTTTGCTGCCGTTGTGGGCTGCATTTGACGAAGATGAGCCAGTAGGATTCGTAACCTTAACGAGCACCTCCGACGATTGTGGGGAAGTTCACTGTATGGGTGTTAAAAAATCTCATCATCGAAAAGGACTGGGACGAGCGTTGATGCAAGCATTAGAAGGAGAGGCGAGAAAATCTTATGCCTATCTACAAGTCAAAACGGTTGACCAAGAGCATTATAAAGAATATGATCAGACGATTGGCTTTTATCACTCTTGTGGCTTTGCTAAGTTGGAAGTTTTTCCAAACTTGCGGGACGAATGGAATCCCTGTCTTATCATGATTAAAAAGTTATAGTCACTTACCGCCAGCAATTTTGCTGGTGGTTTTATTATGTGGTATAATAGAAAGATAGTAAAATGGAATGAAGAAAGGACGAGTTGATGAATATTCAACAATTGCGCTATGTGGTGGCGATTGCCAACAGCGGGACTTTTCGTGAGGCAGCGGAGAAAATGTACGTATCTCAGCCTAGCCTATCCATTTCCATCAAAGATTTAGAAAAAGAGCTAGGTTTTCAGATTTTCAGTCGGACCAGTTCTGGAACTTTTTTGACCCAAAAAGGAATGGAATTTTATGAGAAGGCTCAGAGTTTAGTCAAGGGCTTTGATCAATTTGAGCATCTTTATTTGCAATCAGAAGAAGGTGAAAAAACTTTTTCTATCAGCAGTCAGCACTATGATTTCTTGCCTCCCTTGATTACGGATTTTTCTCGGCAGCATCCTCAATATCCACATTTTCGGATTTTTGAGTCGACTACGGTACAAATTTTGGATGAGGTGGCGCAGGGGTATAGTGAGCTGGGAATTATTTATCTCAACGATCGCAATACCAAGGGGATTATGCAAAAGCTGGACAAATTGCATTTGCAGGCGATTGAGTTGGCGGAGTTTCAGACCCATATCTACCTGCGGGAGGATCATCCTTTGACTGCAAAGGCAGAGATTGAGGCTGAGGATTTGGTTGGTTTGCCAACGGTCCGATTTACCCAAGAAAAAGAGGCTTATCTTTATTATTCTGAGAATTTGATTGACACGTCGGATTCGTCGGTTGTTTTTGATGTGACGGATCGCGCTACCTTGAACGGGATTCTAGAGCGGACGGACGCCTATGCGACGGGTTCGGGATTTTTGGACGACAAGTCGGTCAATGGGATTACGGTCATTCCCTTTAAGGGGAAGGTGGATAACCGCATGGTCTATGTCAAGCGGGCTGGCGATGAACTGAGCCATTGTGCGCTTGATTTTGTCGATACCATGCAGGCTTATTTTGATAAGAAGAAGGAAGAAAATGCGTAAGTTTGGATTGCCACTTTTGGCAGTGGCTTTTATCGGTGTGGACCAGTTGGTCAAGGCTTGGACCGTAGCCAATATTGAATTGCACGCCAGTCGGGAATTTTTGCCAGGTTTTATGAGTTTGTCCTATCTGAGAAATTATGGTGCGGCTTGGTCTATTTTGCAGGGACAGCAGTGGTTTTTCACCATTGTTACAGTAGTTGTCATGATTGGCTTGGTCTGGTATTATGTCAAAAATATCAAGGGAAATCTCTTGACCTTGTTCAGTTTGTCCTTGATGATGGCGGGGGCTTTGGGAAATTTTATCGACCGTGTCCGTCTGGGCTACGTGGTGGATATGTTCCAGCTGGATTTTATCAATTTCCCGGTCTTTAATGTGGCTGATATGTGTCTGTCGGTGGGAGTTGGGCTCCTGTTTATTTGTATCATGAAAGAAGAGAGTAATGGAAGTAAGAGTTGAGACAGGCGGTGTTCGTCTGGATAAGGCTTTGGCGGATTTGACGGAATTGTCCCGCTCGGTTGCCAATGAGCAAATCAAGGCTGGGCAGGTTTTGGTCAATGGTCAAGCCAAGAAAGCTAAGTATAGTGTGCAGGCAGGAGATATGATTTCCTATCAGGTGCCAGAAGTGGAAGAAATCGATTATGTAGCAGAAGATATTCCTTTAGAAATTGTCTATCAAGATACGGATGTTGCGGTTGTCAATAAGCCACAGGGCATGGTCGTGCATCCGTCTGCTGGTCATACATCTGGTACACTTGTCAATGCTCTTTTGTATCATGTCAAGGACTTATCAGGTATCAACGGTGTGCTTCGTCCAGGAATTGTCCATCGGATTGACAAGGACACATCTGGTCTTCTCATGATTGCAAAGAATGACGAGGCCCACACCAGGTTGGCTGAGGAATTGAAAGCCAAGAAATCCCTCCGCAAATATATTGCCATTGTCCACGGCAATCTGCCAAATGACCGCGGTATGATTGAGGCACCGATTGGTCGTTCGGAGAAAGATCGTAAGAAACAGGCAGTCACAGCCAATGGCAAGGAAGCAGTCACACGTTTTCAAGTCTTGGAACGTTTCGGTGACTATACCTTGGTTGAATTAACCTTGGAAACGGGACGAACCCACCAAATCCGTGTTCACATGGCTTATATCGGTCATCCTGTGGCTGGCGATGAGGCCTATGGACCACGTAAAACGCTCAAGGGGCAGGGTCAATTTCTGCATGCTCAGACGCTTGGATTTACCCATCCGAGAACGGGAGAGCTGGTAGAATTTACGGCTGATGCGCCAGCTATTTTCCAAGAAACATTGGAAAAACTACGTCAAGCCACTCAGTAGTGACAATAAGAGCATCTTGCCCATTTTCCAAAAAGATGATAGACTGATACAGATGAAAAAGAAGGAGAACGAGAATGGAAACTTTACCAAATTGCCCACAGTGCAATTCAGAATATGTCTATGAGGACGGCGCGCTTTTGGTCTGTCCAGAATGCGCATACGAATGGAACCCAGCCGAGGTTGCTGAGGAAGAGAGCGGTCCAGTCGCTATTGATGCCAATGGCAATCGCTTGGCTGATGGAGATACAGTGACGCTGATCAAGGATTTGAAAGTCAAAGGCGCACCGAAGGATCTCAAGCAGGGCACGCGCGTTAAAGGTGTCCGCATCGTTGAAGGCGACCACAATATCGACTGCAAAATCGACGGATTCGGAGCCATGAAACTCAAATCAGAATTTGTGAAGAAGATTTAGCAATTAGACTGGGAAATCCAGTCTTTTCAAGACGTAGACAAACTATGTATTGGCTCAAATAATCTGAGTAGCTCTGCTAATAAAACAAAAAATTATTTTATTTTGCGAGCGGAGCGAGCCCAAACCACGACTTTCCGCTATGATGAAAATGCCTGAAACGTTATCGTTTCAGGCATTCGGAGTATTTCGGGCTCCAAAGGACTCCCAGACCTTTGTAGGTTGTTGCTTGGAAATAAAAAAGCGACAAATGTCTCAAATACAGGTATGGAATTCCGTAGGTAGCCCAAATGGTCTGGGGGACTGTTTGAGGAGTAAACCTAGAAACAAGAAAGTTTACTACCGTCCGCCATCACCTCAGGAAAGTTTGAAAAAGGTTTTAACATAAGAAAGGATAGTATGAAGAATCAAAGTATTTTATTTTACAGTCGCTGTCTGCTGGCTGCTTTAGCGATTACGGGAACAGCTCTAGAAATCATTAAATATGGTATTGGCATGCTTATGTACTACACGGTGCAATCCAACTTGCTGGTTTCTGTGTTTGCGGTCTATATGGTCTATGCCATGAACAAGGGCCAAAATTTGCAAGACCAGAACTTTCTGCGAATCAAGGCTGGTGTGACTATGTCCATCATGATAACCTGTGTGGTCTATCATATCATGTTGGCACCGCTGGCTGAGCATTTTTGGCGCGTGGAAAATCTTCTCTGCCACTATATCGTTCCCATTTATTTCTTGCTGGATACGATTATTGTCGATCGGCAGCGACAGTACAAGCGGTTGGACCCCGTTTGGTGGACCAGTCTACCACTTGCCTACATGGCTTTTGGCTTGGTCAATGGATTTTTCCTCAAAATTCCTATTCCTGACGCCAAGGATAGTCCATTTGCCTATTTCTTTCTCAATGTTCCCAAGTATGGCTGGAACTACGTTTTGACCTACTGCGCCATTATCTTTGTGACCTATCTGCTCTTTGGTTATGTTTTGGCGGGTGTAAAATCCCTAAAACCACAGTCTTTTTTGGCTCAATCAGCACCATTCTAAGCAAAATACGAAGATTATTAAATTTTTTATAGTAAGAATTTGTCGCCGTAGGTAAAGTGTGCTATACTGATGCTAGAGATCCTTTAAGTGCTGTCCAGCGAGACAGGCAAGGAGAGCATTGAGCAAATGTGGACATACAAGATGGGAAATTCTGTTGGAGTTTTTCATGCACTGGTCCTGTATTTTCTGAACTCTCCTGAAAGGGAGAGTTTTTTTGTATCATATTTATGGAGGTTTAGAATGAAAACCAAAGAAATCGTAGACGATATGACCATGAAACGGGCAATTACCCGTATCACCTATGAGATTATCGAGCGCAATAAGAATTTGGACAATATCGTCTTGGCTGGTATCAAGACACGAGGTGTTTTCATTGCCCGACGGATTCAAGAACGTCTGAAACAGTTGGAAGGAATTGATGTTCCTCTGGGAGAATTAGATACCAAGCCCTTCCGCGACGATGTGAAAGTAGAAGAAGATACCACCAGCATCACCGCCGATGTCAATGATCGTGATGTTATTTTGGTGGATGACGTTCTCTACACTGGACGTACCATTCGTGCCGCCATTGACAATCTCGTATCGTTGGGCAGACCTGCTCGTGTTAGTTTAGCTGTCTTGGTCGATCGTGGCCACCGGGAATTGCCAATTCGTGCGGACTATGTTGGGAAAAATATCCCGACCAGTCGGGTGGAGGAAATTATCGTTCACATGACTGAAATTGACGGTCATGACGCAGTTTTATTAGTAGAGGCAGAATAGGTCAGGCACAAAAAGGCAGGTAGTATCATGACAATTGTAGATGGTAAGGTTTCTCTCAAACACTTGGTAACAATGGAAACACTTTCGAATGAAGAGGTGTTGGGTCTCATTCAACGCGGACTGGCTTTCAAGAAAGGCGAGTCCGTTACATTAAGTCGGAAGTATTATGCCTCCAATCTCTTCTTTGAAGATTCGACGCGAACGCATAAGTCATTTGAAATGGCGGAGCTGCGCTTGGATATGGGCATGATTGACTTTGATGCTCGAACCAGCTCGGTCAACAAGGGCGAGACCTTGTACGATACCATTTTAACCATGTCAGCCTTGGGCGTTGATATTTGTGTCATCCGCCATTCCGAGGTTGATTACTACAAACAATTGATTGATAGTCCGAGCATCCAGACCTCCATTGTCAATGGTGGGGACGGTTCTGGGCAACACCCAAGCCAGTCCTTGCTGGATTTGATGACCATTTATGAAGAATTTGGCACCTTTGAAAATCTGAAAATTGCCATTGCAGGCGATATTACTCACTCGCGGGTTGCAAAGTCCAACATGCAAATCCTCAAGCGACTGGGGGCAGATATTTACTTTACCGGCCCAGAAGAGTGGTATTCGGCGGAATTTGATGTCTACGGTCAACATGTTGCGATTGATGATATTGTCGAGGAAGTGGATGTCTTGATGCTTCTGCGTGTCCAACATGAGCGCCACGATGGATCAGAAAGTTTTTCAAAAGAAACCTATAATCGTCTACATGGATTGACGGGGGAACGGTACAAGCGCTTGAAGGAACAGGCGATTGTTATGCACCCTGCGCCTGTCAATCGTGATGTTGAAATTGATGACCAGCTGGTAGAGGCTCCCAAATCGCGGATTGTTCGTCAGATGCAAAACGGCGTCTTTGTCCGAATGGCGATTTTGGAGGCGATTGTAAATGGTAAGGTATAGAACCTGTATTCACAGCTCGGCACATTTAACTAAGGCTGGTTTTCTGCCCCCTTTGTGAATATAATTTCAAAACGTTAAAGGATTCCTGAGAGAATCAACGAGGTAGATATGACGAAAAGAAGATTAATTTTAGAAGATGGAACAATTTTCGAGGGCGAGGCCTTTGGAGCGGATATTGATGTGACTGGAGAGCTGGTTTTTTCTACTGGAATGACAGGCTATCAGGAGTCCATTACCGACCAATCTTATAACGGTCAGATTTTGACCTTTACATATCCTTTGGTAGGAAATTATGGTATCAATCGCGATGATTACGAATCTATCACGCCAACTTGTAAGGGTGTGGTGGTCAGTGAGTGGGCCCGTCGTGCTAGTAATTGGCGCAACCAATTGACCTTGGATGAATTTTTGAAAGCTAAAAAAATTCCCGGTATTTCAGGGATTGATACGCGAGCTTTAACCAAGATTATTCGTCAGCACGGGACGATGAAGGCGACCTTGGCTAATGTTGGAGATAGTGTTGAACATTTGACCGATCAGCTACGGGCGACAGTCTTGCCGACCAATAATATTGAGCAGGTGTCTACCAAGACAGCCTATCCTGCTCCGGGTGTCGGTCGGAGCGTTGTACTGGTCGATTTTGGTCTCAAGCATTCGATTTTACGTGAATTGGCCAAGCGTGATTGCAATGTAACTGTCGTTCCTTATGACACGACCGCAGAGGAAATTTTGGCTCTGGCTCCAGACGGTGTTATGTTGTCCAATGGACCGGGGAACCCAGATGATGTTCCAGAGGCGCTTGATATGATTCGTGGTATTCAAGGGAAGATTCCGATTTTCGGTATTTGTATGGGCCATCAATTGTATGCGAAGGCAAATGGTGCCCAGACCTACAAGATGAAATTCGGTCACCGTGGATTTAACCATGCCGTGCGCGAAATTGCGACAGGACGTGTTGATTTTACCAGTCAAAACCACGGTTATGCAGTGTCACGCGAGGAACTGCCGGATTGCTTGATGATTACCCACGAGGAAATCAACGACAAGTCTGTCGAAGGCGTCCGTCACAAATACCTTCCCGGATTTTCAGTGCAATTCCACCCAGATGCAGCACCCGGTCCGCATGATGCCAGCTATTTATTTGACGAATTTATGGACTTGATGGATTCATTTAAGCAAGAACGCTAGTTGAATGGTTGCTAAGCGTCAGAAAGTTATTTAATTCTATCCAGAGAGATAGAAAATAGAAAGGCAAGGGACAGGTCAATGGTTGCACGCAACTCATTTCCCTACGCCTGCCTCTATGGAGGTCAGGCTATCCCTTGCACTAGTTAGGAAAGCCAATTAGTATCGAATTGACTTTCCTAACGTCGGACTGATCTTATTTAATGTCAACCTGTGAGTTGACAAATAGAAAGGAGAAGATACAGGTTCGAGTACGATTTGATTTTAAAATTCGAACATGCTCTAAGGACTGTGTGTAAAAGATAAACGTCGTTTGGCTGCTTGAAGCATCAGCGGCGCGTTTCCTATTTTCGCTTTGTCCTCTTAACGGGCTTTGTATCATACATTATGCCAAAAAGAAACGATATTAAAAAAATTATGGTGATTGGATCTGGTCCGATTATTATTGGTCAGGCTGCGGAGTTTGATTATGCGGGGACGCAGGCGTGTTTGGCCTTGAAAGAAGAAGGCTACAGCGTTGTACTGGTCAATTCTAACCCCGCAACAATTATGACCGACAAGGAAATTGCGGATAAGGTGTATATCGAGCCGATTACGCTGGAATTTGTCAGTCGTATTTTGCGAAAAGAGCGTCCTGATGCTCTCTTGCCAACCCTTGGTGGACAAACAGGTCTCAACATGGCTATGGAATTGTCCAAGGCTGGAATTTTGGAAGAGCTGGGTGTTGAGCTCTTGGGAACAAAATTGTCGGCCATTGACCAAGCTGAGGACCGCGATTTGTTCAAACAATTGATGGAGGATCTCAATCAGCCCATTCCTGAGTCTGAAATTGTGACGACCGTTGATGAGGCGTTGAACTTTGCCAATTCTATCGGCTACCCTGTTATTGTGCGTCCGGCCTTCACGCTGGGCGGTACAGGCGGCGGTATGTGTGCCAACGAGGAAGAACTCCGCGAAATCGCAGGAAATGGCTTGAAATTGTCGCCAGTAACTCAATGTTTGATTGAGCGCTCAATTGCAGGTTTCAAGGAAATCGAGTACGAAGTGATGCGCGATGCGGCAGACAATGCACTTGTGGTGTGTAACATGGAAAACTTTGACCCTGTGGGAATTCATACAGGAGATTCTATCGTATTTGCTCCAACGCAGACGCTTTCGGATATTGAAAACCAGATGCTCCGCGATGCCAGCCTCAGCATTATTCGCGCCTTGAAAATCGAAGGTGGCTGTAATGTCCAGTTGGCCTTGGATCCCCATAGTTTCAAATACTATGTCATCGAAGTTAATCCGCGCGTGTCACGCTCGTCAGCCTTGGCTTCAAAAGCAACTGGCTATCCTATTGCCAAATTAGCGGCAAAAATTGCGGTTGGTTTGACCTTGGATGAAATGATTAACCCAGTAACTGGGACAACCTATGCCATGTTTGAGCCTGCTTTGGACTACGTAGTTGCTAAAATCCCCCGTTTCCCATTTGATAAATTTGAAAAAGGGGAGCGCCGTCTGGGAACACAGATGAAGGCGACAGGGGAAGTCATGGCCATCGGACGGAACATTGAAGAAAGCCTTTTGAAAGCCTGCCGTTCCTTGGAAATCGGTGTTTATCACAATGAAATGACAGAACTCAGCCAAGTGCCGGACGATCACTTAGTGGAAAAGATTGTCAAAGCGCAGGACGACCGACTCTTTTACCTTTCTGAGGCCATTCATCGTGGCTATACGATTGAGGAACTAGCCCAATTAACCAAGATTGACCTGTTCTTCCTTGATAAGTTGTTGCATATTATAGAGCTTGAGCAGGAATTGGCGACTCATTTTGATAACTTAGATGTCCTCAAAAAAGCGAAAAAATACGGCTTTGCAGATCGTAAAATAGCAGAGCTGTGGGGGCGAACGGAATGCTACATTCGCCAGCTCCGGACTGAAAATGGCATTGTCCCAGTTTACAAAATGGTGGATACCTGTGCAGCAGAATTTGAGAGCGCGACGCCTTATTTCTATTCAACCTATGCTTGGGAAAATGAATCCATCAAATCAGACAAGGAATCGGTCCTTGTGTTAGGTTCTGGGCCAATCCGCATCGGTCAAGGGGTTGAATTTGACTATGCGACGGTTCACTCTGTCAAAGCCATTCAGGCAGCAGGTTACGAGGCTATTATCATGAACTCCAACCCTGAAACTGTTTCGACAGATTTCTCGGTTTCGGACAAGCTCTATTTTGAACCTTTGACCTTGGAAGATGTACTCAATGTGATTGATTTGGAGCAGCCCAAAGGTGTCATTGTGCAATTCGGTGGGCAGACAGCCATCAATTTGGCTGAACCGCTTGCCAAGGCTGGTATTCCGATATTGGGAACTCAGGTAGCAGATTTAGACCGGGCTGAGGACCGCGATTTGTTTGAAAAAGCTCTGAAAGACTTGGACATCCCGCAGCCACCAGGTCAAACCGCAACCAATGAAGAAGAGGCTCTTGAAGCGGCCCGCAAAATTGGCTTTCCAGTCCTTGTCCGTCCATCTTATGTCTTGGGTGGGCGTGCCATGGAGATTGTTGAAAATGAAAATGACCTACGTTCCTACATGCGGACGGCGGTCAAGGCTAGTCCTGAGCACCCTGTTCTCGTTGACAGTTATATCGTTGGTCAAGAGTGTGAAGTAGATGCGATTTCTGATGGCAAGGATGTTCTCATTCCGGGAATTATGGAACACATCGAGCGGGCAGGTGTCCATTCGGGGGACTCGATGGCAGTTTACCCACCGCAAACCCTGTCGCCAGCGGTACAAGCAACCATTGCTGATTACACCAAGCGATTGGCTATTGGTCTCAACTGTATCGGTATGATGAACATTCAGTTTGTTATCAAGGACGAAAAGGTCTATGTCATTGAGGTCAATCCACGTGCCAGCCGAACCGTTCCCTTCCTGTCAAAAGTGACAGACATTCCGATGGCTCAAGTCGCGACCAAATTGATTTTGGGTCAATCCTTGGCAGAACTTGGTTATGCAGACGGTCTCTATCCAGAAAGCAAGCAGGTCCACGTCAAAGCTCCAGTCTTCTCATTCACAAAATTGGCGAAGGTTGACAGTCTTTTGGGACCTGAAATGAAGTCAACGGGCGAAATCATGGGTTCAGATGTGACGCTTGAAAAAGCACTTTACAAGGCATTTGAAGCTAGCTACCAGCACTTGGAAGAATTTGGCAATGTCGTCTTTACCATTGCGGATGAAGATAAGGAAGAAACCTTGGAGCTGGCGCGTCGTTTCCACGATTTGGGGTATGGCATTTTTGCGACTAGCGGAACGGCAGCCTATCTGACGGACCACCAACTTCCTGTTACCTTGGTCAATAAAGTTGGTGATGTAGGTGGTTTCGATATTCCAAGTCTGGTTCGAGCTGGAAAAATTCAAGCCATTGTCAATACAGTTGGTAAAAAGCGTGTGGCAGACTCGGATGGTCAAGTCATTCGTAGCTCAGCCATTGAAGGTGGTATCCCACTCTTTACAGCCATTGATACAGCTGCGGCTATGGTCAAAGTCTTGGAAAGCAGAAGTTTCATGACCCAGGCTATTTAGTGTATAATAGGATTATGCATTAGAAGAGGAGATAGAAATGAAAGTAAATCTGACCAATCATCGGGGGCAATTTAAACAGGCTCCCCTTGGTTTTTCTTGGACGACCCTGTTTTTTACCATGTGGGTTGCCGTCTTTAGACGGGATTGGAAATGGGCGGCTATTATGCTACTGGCCAATGCAGCTCTTGGTAACTACGCCTACTCAATAGAAAAGGGCTATCTTGTCTTTATCGTCAATATTGTCATGGCGGCATTCTATAATAAACTCCATATCAGAGACTTATTAGCCAAGGGTTGGCGCCCAGCAACAGACTTTGATGCGCAGCTGTTGCAGTCCAAGGGAATATAAAAAGAAAAAGATGATTTCGTATGAGGTCATCTTTTCTTGTATCTCTATGTCAGTCGGCTTGAATCATCTCTAGCAAGATGTCGGCAGTGGTCGTTGGCAATACCCTCAGACGATTTAAACTAAGCATTCCGTTATCAACAGTTGCTAGGTCATGGTTGGTGGTCAATCCCAATTGGTAGCCGGTATTTTCTGCCAAAGCCAGGGTATCGGCTGAATAGCGACCAGCAGGATAGGCTAGAGCAATGGTTTCCTGACTAAGTTGCTGGTTTAGGAATTGTTTGGAGTAGGAAAGCTCAATGGATTGGCTTTCAAGGCTGCTTTGTGCCAGGTCGGGATGATTGACCGTATGACCTTGGAAAGACATTTTGTGCTCTTTCATCTCCAGCATCTGATCGACAGTCAGGTAGCCCGCTGTGCCATTTTCCGTAAAACCAGTGATAACAAAGTTGGTAGCCTTCATCTGGTACTGCTTAAGCAAAGGATAGGCATGGCTATGGAAATCCCAGAGGCTATCATCGAAAGTTAGCCAGACGACTTTCTTGCCGTCAGGAACTTCATTGTCCCTGAGAACCCGCAGAGCTTCTTCAGGTGAAAGGGTGTAATAGCCAGCTTCCTGGAGGGCCTTGAGATGACTTTCAAACGTAGAAGGATCCACAATTAAATTGGCGTTGGCAGCCTCTTCAGGAGCCATGACATGGATAGCATGGTACATCAGAATGGGCAGACGGACCGGACTTTCTTGCTTAACCCAAGTTACTTCTTCAGGACCAGTTTTCTGTGAAGGAGTTGTATCAATCTCTTTTTTAGGGGTTTCTGGAGTTTGCTGGACCAAGTCTGTTCTGGATCCTGGGTCTTGATAGAAGTAGACGAGGCAAAAAACAAGGGTTCCAATCAGCAAAACACTCAGCAGAGTAAATATTACTGGAAATCTTTTCACTTTTTGATGCTTGTGCCGCCCATGCTTTCTCTTCGCCATATTCACTACCTCAATATATGTAATTCTTCTTACTACTTTAATTATACCAAAATTTTTGCCAAATAGTCAGAATATTTGGTATAATAGGAAAAATAGTTTTAAGGAGATAATATGGTAGTTAAGATTGGATTATTGGGGTTTGGTACGGTAGCGAGTGGTGTGCCATTCCTTCTGACAGAAAATAAGGAAAAGATTGAATTGGCAGCCCAAGACAGCATAGAGATTTCAAAGGTTCTTGTAAAGGACGATGCGGAAAAAGAGCGTTTATTGGCTGCAGGCCATGACTATGATTTCGTGACCAACATTGACGAGATTTTGGCAGACGACGACATTGCTATTGTCGTTGAGCTTATGGGACGTATCGAGCCAGCAAAAACTTTCATCACACGCGCTTTGGAGGCAGGCAAGCATATCGTGACAGCTAACAAAGACCTGTTGGCTGTGCATGGCAGTGAATTGCGTACTCTGGCTCAGGAAAAAGGACTGGCCCTTTACTACGAAGCAGCGGTTGCAGGCGGTATCCCAGTCTTGCGTACCTTAGTCAATTCTCTTGCTGCGGATAATATTACCCGTGTTTTGGGTGTCTTGAATGGGACATCTAACTTCATGCTGACCAAGATGCTAGACGAAGGATGGACTTACGAAACAGCCCTGCAGACAGCCCAGGAACTAGGTTACGCAGAGTCAGATCCGACCAACGACGTTGAAGGAATTGATGCAGCCTATAAGGCCGTTATCCTCAGCCAATTTGCCTTTGGTATGACTGTTGATTTTGACCACGTTGCCCACAAGGGAATTTCCAATATCACACCTGAAGATGTAGCAGTAGCACAAGAGCTTGGCTATGTCATCAAGTTGGTAGGGGATATTCGTGAAACAGCTTCTGGAATTGCAGCAGAAGTGTCACCAACCTTCCTGCCAAAAAATCACCCGCTTGCTAGTGTCAATGGCGTTATGAATGCGGTCTTTGTCGAGTCCATTGGTATCGGCCAGTCTATGTACTACGGACCAGGTGCTGGACAAAAACCAACAGCTACTAGCGTGACTGCCGACCTGATTCGCATTGTTCGTCGTCTGAAAGACGGTACGATTGGCAAAGCATTTAATGAGTATAGCCGTCCGCTCCAGTTGGCAGCTCCGTCTGATGTGATGAGCGAATATTATTTCTCTATCGTAGCATCTGACCAGAACGGAAAAATGCTCCGTTTGGCAGAAATTTTCAACTCTGAAGAAATCTCCTTCAAGCAAATTCTGCAGAAGGAGGCAAACGGTGAGACAGCTCGTATGGTTATCGTGACCCATGAGATGAGCAAGACCCAGCTAGAAAATGTGACTGAAAAGCTTGCCCAGGCTGAGGACTTCACTGTCTTAAATACTTTCAAGGTCTTGGGAGAATAAGCATGAAAATTACAGTTCCAGCTACTTCAGCCAATATAGGACCGGGTTTTGACTCGGTCGGTGTTGCCCTCTCAAAATACCTGGCCATTGAAATTCTAGCGCCTGCAGATGAATGGTTTATTGAGCATGACCTAGAGCATGTTCCATCTGATAAGAGTAATCTGCTGATTAAGACAGCTTTGAAAGTTTCCAAAAACCTGCCACCTCACCGCTTGAAAATGACAAGCGATGTTCCTTTGGCCCGTGGCTTGGGTTCGTCCAGCTCTGTCATTGTAGCAGGGATTGAGTTGGCCAATCTATTGGGTCAATTGAACCTAAGCCAGGAAGAAAAGTTGCAATTGGCAACTAAGATAGAAGGTCATCCTGATAATGTAGCGCCAGCTATTTATGGAAATCTAGTTATTGCCAGCTATGTCAATAAGAAAGTCCATGCTGTTGTGACGGACTTCCCAGAGGCCAGCTTTATCGCTTTTATTCCTAACTATCCTCTGCGGACCAGTGAAAGCCGTGGAGTTCTGCCATCGCAGATGGGCTATAAGAAGGCCGTGGCAGCAAGCAGTATTGCCAACGTCGCTATTGCCAGTCTTATGTCCGGTGATTTGGAAAAAGCTGGTCAACTTATCCAATCAGATATGTTCCACGAGCCTCATCGCCAACTCTTGGTCAAGGAATTTTGCCCCATCAAGCAAACAGCTCAGGAGTTGGGTGCTTATGCAACCTACCTTTCTGGAGCAGGTCCAACCGTTATGGTACTAGCCTCTAAGGATAAGGAAGAGGCCATTAAACTTGCCATAGAAAAGCTTGAATTGGACGGCAGTGTGCATATCCTACAGGTAGATAAAGACGGGATTAAGGTATCCTAAACAAAATACGGTTCTTGAGGGAACTGTATTTTTTGTTTTTGATGCAATTGTCCAAAAATAATCGTAATCTAGTTAAATTTTTGGTATAATATGAACCGTATATCTATTTTTGAAATGAGAATGATAATGAAGGATAAGATTAGACAGGAGCTTGAGGGAATCGATATTCGATTTGATGAGCCCTTAAAGGAATATACGTATACAAAAGTCGGGGGTGCAGTAGACTACCTGGCTTTTCCACGTAATCGCTATGAGATCGTACGCATCGTAGAATTTGCCAATCGTGAAGGTATTCCCTGGCAGGTTTTAGGAAATTCTAGTAATATTATCGTCCGTGATGGTGGCATCAGGGGCTTTGTTATCAGGATGGATAAGCTCAACTCAGTGACGGTTTCTGGCTATACGATTGAGGCTGAGGCAGGTGCCAACCTGATTGAGACGACCAAGGTTGCCCTCTTTCATTCCTTGACTGGCTTTGAATTTGCCTGCGGCATTCCTGGTAGTGTCGGCGGTGCTGTTTATATGAATGCCGGTGCTTATGGTGGTGAAGTGGCCCATATCTTGGTATCTGCACAAATTTTAACTCCTGCTGGTTATGTCGAAACATTGGATAATCGTGATTTGCGCTTTGGTTATCGGTCATCCATCCTGCAGGAAAATGGGGCAATTGTCCTATCTGCCAAATTTGCTTTGAAGCCTGGTAATCATCCGGTTATCAAATATGAAATGGACCGATTGACACATTTGCGCGAGCTTAAGCAACCACTGGAGTACCCTTCTTGTGGATCTGTCTTTAAGCGTCCACCAGGAATGTTTGCTGGCCAGCTCATCATGGAGGCCGGTCTCATGGGGCATCGTATTGGCGGTGTGGAAGTTTCGGAAAAGCATGCAGGCTTTATGGTCAATGTAGCAGATGGGTCAGCTCAGGATTATGAAAACTTGATTGCTCATGTCATTGAAACAGTCAAAGAATTTTCAGGAGTAACCTTGGAGAGAGAGGTTCGGATTATCGGTGATAGTTTGTAATCATCGGTACAGTTGAGGGGTGAGGCTTATCGTAGCAGGTAGTATGACGAGCAGTTTTCTTGCCCACGAGGTGGTATAGGCCCAACAGAGCCTGGAATCTGTTAGTTTACCTAAAGAAGGAATTTATGAGAATTGAAAAAGCCAATTATTGAATTTAAAGACGTTTCTAAGGTCTTCGAGGACAGTGGAACAACTGTCTTGAAAAACATTAGTTTTGAACTGGAAGAAGGCAAGTTTTACACTTTGCTTGGTGCTTCTGGTTCCGGTAAATCAACGATTTTGAATATTATCGCAGGTCTCCTGGATGCGACGTCTGGTGACATTTATCTGGATGGACAGCGGATCAATGATGTTCCGACCAACAAGCGGGATGTCCATACTGTCTTTCAATCATATGCCCTTTTCCCGCATATGACCGTCTTTGAAAATGTGGCTTTTCCACTAAAATTACGCAAGGTTGATAAGGCTGAAATTGACCGCCGTGTCAAAGAGGCTCTGCAGATGGTTCGTTTATCTGGTTATGAGAACCGTGCCATCCAGAAATTGTCTGGAGGTCAACGTCAGCGTGTGGCCATTGCGCGTGCAATCATCAACCAACCGCGCGTTGTCTTGCTAGATGAGCCTTTGTCAGCTCTTGACTTGAAACTACGGACCGAGATGCAATACGAATTGCGTGAATTGCAGCAGCGTCTGGGCATTACCTTTGTCTTTGTTACTCACGACCAAGAAGAGGCGCTGGCTATGTCTGACTGGATTTTCGTCATGAATGATGGTGAAATTGTTCAATCAGGGACACCAGTTGACATTTATGATGAGCCAATCAACCATTTTGTAGCGACCTTTATCGGGGAGTCCAATATCCTGCCTGGTCGCATGCTTGAGGACTACCTGGTTGAGTTCAACGGCAAGCGTTTTGAGGCTGTGGACGGTGGTATGCGTCCAAATGAAGAGGTACAAGTGGTCATCCGTCCGGAAGATTTGCGGATTACCCTGCCTGAAGAAGGCAAGTTGCAGGTTAAGGTGGATACCCAGCTCTTCCGTGGGGTTCATTACGAAATCATCGCCTATGATGATTTGGGCAATGAGTGGATGATTCACTCGACGCGCAAGGCTATTGTCGGTGAGGTCATCGGTCTGGACTTTGAACCAGAAGACATCCATATCATGCGTCTCAACGAAACGGAAGAAGAATTTGATGCCCGTATCGAGGAATATGTAGAAGTCGAAGAAGTGGAAGATGGCTTGATCAATGCCATTGAGGAGGAACGCAATGAAGAAAACCTCTAAGCTCTTTGCCATCCCCTATGCTTTATGGGTTTTCCTCTTTGTACTGGCGCCTGTTGCCCTGATTGTCTTTAAGTCTTTCTTTGATATTCATGGCAACTTTACCCTAGCCAACTACCAAACTTACTTTAACTCGCCAAATAATACTTACTTGCGGATGAGTTTTAACTCCATTTTTTACGCAGGTTTGATTACCTTGGTTACTTTGTTGGTATCCTATCCAACAGCCTATTTTTTGACCAAGCTCAAGCACAAGCAGCTCTGGCTCATGTTGATTATCCTGCCGACTTGGGTCAACCTCTTGCTAAAGGCCTATGCCTTTATCGGGATTTTTGGTCAATATGGCTCGGTCAATCAGTTCTTGGAATTTATTGGCCTGGGTGCCCAGCAAATTCTCTTTACAGATTTTTCATTTATCACTGTTGCGGCCTATATTGAAATTCCTTTCATGATTTTGCCGATTTTCAATGCCTTGGATGATTTAGATCCTAATCTTATCAATGCTAGTCGAGATTTGGGGGCAACTCCTTGGCAGACCTTTACAAAAGTTATTTTTCCTCTGTCCATGAATGGTGTTCGTTCAGGTGTGCAGGCGGTCTTTATCCCAAGTTTGAGCTTGTTTATGTTGACCCGCCTTATCGGTGGTAACCGTGTGATTACGCTGGGTACAGCCATTGAGCAGCATTTCTTGACAACCCAGAACTGGGGCATGGGCTCCACCATTGGTGTCGTCTTGATTCTTGCCATGCTGGCCATTATGTGGCTAACGAAAGAGAGGAAGAAATAAATGAAAAAATTTGCAAAGATTTATCTAACCACTGCCTTCCTTGTCTTGTATCTGCCAATTTTCTATTTGATTTTCTATGCCTTCAATGAAGGTGGGGATATGAATGGCTTTACTGGTTTTACGTTAGAGCATTTCTCAGCCATGCTGGGAGATAGTCGCCTGATGTTGATTTTGGCTCAAACCTTCTTTTTAGCCTTCCTCAGCTCGCTAATTGCGACAATTATCGGGACCTTCGGTGCCATTTATATCTACCAGTCCAAGCAGAGGTTTCAGAATGCCCTTTTATCGGTCAACAATATCCTCATGGTAGCACCGGACGTTATGATTGGTGCGAGTTTCTTGATTCTCTTTACCATGATTGGTTTCCAGCTGGGCTTTGTCTCTGTCTTACTCAGCCACATTGCCTTTTCGATTCCGATTGTGGTCCTCATGGTCTTGCCACGACTCAAAGAAATGAATGCTGATATGATTTCCGCAGCCTATGACTTGGGGGCAACGCAACCGCAAATGCTCCGAGAAATCATGTTGCCTTATTTGACTCCAGCCATTATTGCAGGCTACTTTATGGCCTTTACTTATTCGCTGGATGATTTTGCCGTGACCTTCTTTGTCACAGGAAATGGCTACTCAAACCTGTCTGTTGAGATTTACTCACGGGCTCGTCAGGGGATTTCTTTGGAAATCAATGCCCTGTCCACCCTGGTCTTCCTCTTCAGTATTGTGCTTGTCGTAGGTTATTATTTTATTTCGCGTGAGAAGGAGGCAAACTAATGAAACGATTGACATCATTTTTTGTTGGTATTCTTGCTATCATTCTCGTGCTTTGGGGAATTTCTAGCAAACTAGAGGCTGATTCTACCCAAGGAACCACTGATAAATTGGTCATCTATAACTGGGGTGATTATATCGACCCAGAATTGTTGGACGAATTTACCGCCGAAACCGGTATCCAGGTTGATTACCAGACCTTTGATTCCAACGAGTCCATGTACACAAAGATTCAGCAGGGTGGGACAACCTATGACTTGGCTGTGCCGTCTGAGTATATGATTTCTAAGATGGCTGAAGAAGATATGCTGATCAAGTTGGATAAGTCGAAAATTGAGGGATTGGAAAATATCGACCCACAATTTATGGGGCTCAGCTTTGATGAGAACAATGATTACTCCATTCCTTATTTCTGGGGAACCCTGGGAATTGTTTACAATGAAACCATGGTTGACAATCCGCCACAGGAATGGGAGGATTTGTGGTCTGAGGAATATCGTGACAATATCATGCTGATTGACGGTGTCCGTGAGGTCATGGGCTTTGGTCTACAATCTCTCGGCTACAGTCTCAATTCGCAGGATAAGGCTGAAATTGCCCAAGCTGCGGAACATCTCTATAACTTGACTCCGAATGTCAAAGCCATTGTTGCTGATGAAATCAAGGGTTACATGATTCAGGATGCGGCGGCTATTGCTGTTAGTTTCTCAGGTGAGGCCAGTGAAATGCTGGATGGCAATGAAAAGCTGCACTATGTCGTACCGTCAAAAGGTTCTAACCTCTGGTTTGATAATATGGTTATTCCAAAGACAGCTAAGAACATCGACGGGGCCCATGCATTTATGAGCTTCATGCTTCGTCCTGAAAATGCCCTTCGCAATGCGGAATATGTTGGCTATTCAACGCCGATTCCTGCAGCCAAGGCTATGTTGGATGAAGAAACTCAAAATGACGAGGCTTTCTATCCTTCCGAGGAAACCATGAAAGAGATGGAAGTCTATGACAACCTGGGCAAGGAAATGCTCGGTCTCTATAATGACCTCTTCCTACAATTTAAAATGTATCGGAAGTAGAGGATAAGACTGAAGACTTACTACTGGATTGAACCGCACCCCAAAAGTTAGAGAGAAAAATCTAACTTTTGGGGTGCGGTTCATATCTACCATTCTGTTTCTAGTTTTCGTTTTCCTTTCCAAGGGAGGTCTTCCTTCTTGAAAACACCACGGTCAGCCAGTCGATAGAGAGTTCTCATAGAACAAGAAATCCTATCTGGATAAGTTCCTTTAATGACATCAAGGCTCTAGCTTTGATCTATATGAGTTTGAATAAAGTCTTTTTCTGCTTGCGACAGACTTCTTTTCCTCCGAGCACAGCGTTTCTTATTGGCTTTATTGTGTTCATAATAGTCGTAGGTAGAATGTCCGTCTTTGAGAAAGTTGATAACATGATAGACGGTCTGCTTTGATCTTCCAAGAGCTACCATGATATCTGTAACTTTTATACCTTCTTGGTAATAATCTTCTATCATTATGAGTTCATTTGTGGTTCATGGGTATAAGTCATTTATGTTAGTTCCTTTCAGACAAATGCTCCACATCACAGAAAAATTCAGGCTCTCATTCTTTACTCAGAAAACTAGAACCTAACAGCTAGCGCAAAATCAGTGAGCTTTGTCCATCAAACAGTTCGAAACCTCTTGAATCGCTATCTTGACAGAGGCTTAGAGGCACTCCTTACTGACAATCGTGGCGGACGTCGTCGCGCCTACATGACACAAGAAGAGGAAGAACAATTCCTGAATGAGCAACTTTCTTCTGCTCTTAAGGGAGAATTGGTGACGATTAATTCTCTTTTGGCAGCCTATCAGGCAAAAGTTGGTCGAAAAACGACTCGAGAAGGATTATAAGCTCTCTTAAAAAGCCATGGTTGGGTCAAAGAATCAAGAGATTCTTTGAGGTGGGAGATAAAGCTTACGCAGTAAGCAACAAAAGTCAGCCCACGCCCAAACATCCTAAAAAAGCAGATGCGGAAGCCATTTTAGCGTCTAAAAATAAAATCTTTGTGCGAGGAGAGATTGAGTAAGCGCTTTAGTAATGGGAAATCGTATCAAAAAATCCGCCTTATGTATCAGGATGAGGCGGGTTTTGGTCCTATTAGTAAACTAGGAAAATCTTGGGCTCCAAAAGGGTATAGACCTAGTGTCGCAAGTCAACATAACCGTGAATATCGCTATTGTTATGGTGCTTTGGACGCCCACTCAGGAGAATCATTTTTCATCATAGCAGGTGGTTGTAATAGTGATTGGATGAATAAATTTCTACACCAATTGTCAGAAGATTATTCAGATGACTACATTATTCTAGTCATGGACAATGCCATCTGGCATAAATCTCAGACATTGAATATCCCTGAGAATATAGAATTTACCTTTATTCCACCTTACACACCAGAGATGAACCCTATTGAGCAAGTCTGGGCCGAAATCCGCAAACGTGGTTTCAAGAATAAGATATTTAGAAGCTTGAATGAGGTTATTGATAAACTTCAAGAGGTTATTCAAAACCTATCTCCTTCTCAACTCAAATCAATTGCACGTAGAGATTGGAGCTTGGCTATTTTTGAATTTAGTTGAGTATTAATTAAAAACGACTGATATGAAACGTTTTCAGGATATTTTCAATAAGCATAATTAGTAATAATTTCATCATTTTATGATAAAATGAATTGATGTATCAAAGGATTCTATCTGGAAAATAATTACTATACAGCTCGGAATACAAATGTATAAAATTACAAAAATATACTTTTCTTTGGTAATTTTAAGAGAAGTAGTTTTTTCGTTGGATAATTAAGTTTATTCAGTATTTACTAAAAATCTCTTTTGACAATCCATATCATAAACAGAAAGAAGGGAATAATATGGAATATAGAAGATTATTTCACATCTTCTATCTTACAATTAGCGCAATCATTTTCTCGATTAGTTTTGCCATTGTTTGTGACAAGTCCTTGTCTACACTGGAATATGCTTATATCGGGGGTATTCAGGCTCTGGTAGCTTTGATGGCTGGTAATCATCACTTTTACAACAAGTCTTATAAAACGCTGGCCTATGTAACCTCTTCAGTTCAGCTGATTGTCTTTGTTATTCTGACAATCTTAGCAGCCTTTCACCTGATAAGGTATCCAGATTGGCCTACTTTATTACTAGCTCTATTATTGGCCACAAGCTGTACTCATTTATATAATTATCTGGCCTTATATGTTTATCGGAAAATTTTTAGTGGTAAACGATTATGTGTTATTGGACATGAGGATGAAGTAGTCAAATCAGTAGTAAATCTGATGAAGTTTGAAAATACGATTTTTACTGTCACTCATGCCTTTACGACAGATTTTGTTACAAATGTCACCAACTATCTCGATGATATTGATGCAGTTTACTTTGCTGGCGAGGTCGGAAGCGATCGAGAAGTAATTTACACTATGCTGATAAGGGAGAATAAGGGGATTTACAATGCTGTATATTTTCGTTCTGGTCTGGAAATTCAGTCTTCCATCTATCAATTCGGCGATGATATTTTCTTAGGATTCAAGACCTTTCAGCTTACAAAAGTGGAACGTTTTTTCAAGAGAATATTTGATATTCTTATTTCATTAGTCTTATTGATGCTGACATGGCCTATCATGCTTTTAGTCGCTCTAGCAATCAAGCTGGATTCAAAAGGCCCGGTCTTCTATACCCAGCAGCGTGTCACAATGAATGGCAGACTGTTTCAAGTTTTAAAATTCCGTTCTATGGTCAATAATGCTGAAGGTCAGTCTGGACCAGTCCTTGCTACATCTAATGACAGTCGGGTAACACGCTTGGGCCAATTTTTAAGAGCGACTCGCCTGGATGAATTGCCACAATTGTTTAATATTTTAAGGGGAGATATGTCTATCGTTGGTCCGAGACCCGAGCGTCCTCACTTTGTCGAACAATATGAAAAACAGAGTCCCTATTATCATCTTCGGCATAGAGTAAGAGCTGGCTTGACAGGCTATGCTCAGATTTACGGGACCTATAATTCAGATTTCAATAGTAAATTAAAGTATGATTTATTGTACATTCAACGCTATTCTTTCTATTTTGATCTCAAACTGGTATTGCGTACATTGAATATCTTATTGGATAAGTTAAGTGCGAAGGGTGTAGATGAAAATACTGACAACAAAATCACGAGCTTGAAGCAATTGGAAGCTTATTCGATCGTTGTCAAATAGAAAGCAGTCCTAGAAATACATCATTTAGAAACTTTCTGATATAATGTTGTTTGGAAAAAATCTCACCGTATGAAAGGTAAACAAGTTAATGAATAAACAGAGAGATGATTTCATAGATATTTTTGAGTTGATAGCACTTTTTAAGAAAAATATCGTGATCATTGCCATTGGTTCTCTCATTGGGGGAGCATTTATGGGATTATACGCTAGTTTGGCTGTTGCTCCCCAGTATGCATCTAGCGCTCAGTTGCTGGTTGCTCAGGATCCTATTGATGTTGGCAATCAGAATGCTTATGTCAGTGCGGCTAACTCAATCCGAACAAACCTTGAAATGATTCCGACCTATCGAGATATTCTTTTTGGTGTGCCTGTCTTGGGTAAGGTTGCAGATTCATTTGGTGGTAAATATCCGGCTTATTACTTGAAAGAGCGCTTGACCTTCACTCAGACAGAAGATTCTCAAGCCTTTGTAGTCAATTTGCGTATGGATGATGCTCAGGAAGCCCAGGCTGTACTTGAGGAAATTACAACGGTCTTTAGTGACACCTTGCAAGATATTTACAGTGAAGGATTTGGTAAGGTGGTCGTCCTCTCACCTGCTTCTTACAATGCCAATAAAGTTTCACCTAGTATTATCAAAAATGTCGTGACGGGTATTCTGGCAGGAATCTTCCTATCATTTGGCTTCATCATTTCTAGAAATCTATTTGATCAAACAGTGAAGAATGATGCCTACCTTCAGGCGCAGAACTTAACATTACTGACGGAATTATATGATATGACTGCTAGTGAAATCAGTAATGCCCATTATAAATTAGATAAATAGCATCTTAGAAAGTGAGTATGCTGATGTTTTTTGGAAGAAAAAGAAGACAAAGAGAACTAAATAAACAACAATTACAAGGGGCGCCACTGTATTCTGCAACCCAGCCAACTGGCTTAAATGCGGAACAAATCCGTGTTCTGCGGACCAACCTACAATATGCCCAGTTGAATGGTAAGATTACTTCCATCGGGGTGACTTCTTCGATACCGGGTGAAGGAAAATCAACTGTATCAGCCAATCTAGCTCATAGCTTGGCGGCTGCTGGTAAGAAAGTGTTGATTGTGGATGCAGATTTGCGAAAGCCAACCGTTCACCGGACCTTTAAATTGTCCAATTTACGTGGATTGACTGACTTAGTGATTGACACAAAACAATCATTTGCAGATTTGTTAGACTATCCTGAAGATTTGGGAGTCTATGTCTTAACTTCGGGTGCTATCCCACCAAATCCAGCGGAATTATTGTTGTCTAATAATATAACAAGTCTGATGGAAGAATTAGAACATTCTTTTGATTTTGTCATCTATGATTTGCCTCCTGTCAACAGTGTGACGGATGCTCAGATTATGGCTCGAAAGGTCGATGGCATGATATTGGTGGTACGTCAAGGCTATGTTCAGAAAAATGAATTGGAAAAAAGCTTGCGCTTGCTAAACAATGTCGATGCACAATTGCTTGGCTATGTCATGAACGATGTTCCTAAAGAGCGCAAAGATTCCTACCAGTATTATTATGGTCGGGAACAAGGTTCTCAGGATTAAAAAATAGATTGTACAAAAGAGTTGAGCGTTGGCTCAACTCTTTTGTACATCAGCAGGCTATCTAAATAGTAACAAGGAAATCATTCGTCCCAGATAATAATTTGCCGGGAGTAAATAGACTTTGAGATAATAGCGGTGCCAGCTATATTCCCTTTTATAAAATGTTGGAATAAATGGGTTTTGTTTAAAGTTTAATTTTTCGAGCTCTGCAACAGCCTCCTGATAGGCTGATTGGTCACCGATTTTGACTGCATTAGCAACCATTTGAAGTAAATCTTCAATCATTTTGAAGGTGAAATAATCAGCATAGTCAGGATTACGTTGGCCCATAATGCGGCTATTTTCCATAGACTTGCGGTTGTTATCAGGATTAGGAGTGGTACTGAGTGAACCTTGGCGTGAACGGTAAATATAGAGTTTTTCGGGAACCGTTGTGATAGTGTTAGCAGCAATCATCAACTCGAAATAGATACCTTCACCCATACCCGATAGAAAACGAAAGTTCGTTTGGTCAATCAGTGTTCGAGCGACCATGCGAGCCGTGGGTTGTGTATTGTGATAGATGTCTTGCAGCCTTGCTTTCCCGTATATTGGCTTGTGCCAAACAGTTTTTTCGCGCCCATCAGATGAGAGAGTGCCTGTGTCGCACAATACTAAATCAGCCTGATCTTTCTTGGCTTGCTGATACAGTTTTTCAAACATATCTACCTTGACCAAGTCGTCTGAATCGACAAAGGCAACGAATTCGCCACTAGAAATATCTATGCCTTTATTGCGAGCATCGCCGACCCCCACATTTTCAGGCAGGTCAATCACAGTAACACGACTATCTTCTTGTTGATACGTTTTTAAAATCTGTAAAGAACGGTCTGTTGAACAATCATTGACCAAAATCAGTTCAATATCCTTCAAACTTTGTTGGAGAATGGATTGGATACATTCCGCGATATATTGTTCCGTATTGTAAACGGGTACGATAATAGAAACTTTAGGCGCTACCATATTTTACCTATTCCTTTCTGTCCTGCTACTATTATAGCACAGAGAAGTCTTTTATCCTTGGTTGGGCACTTTTAAAATGGGGATTTTGGGTTCGAGAATATCTATTATTTCTATTTTTGAAATCGAGGTGTTATAATATGGTGTTAGTAAATATTATCAGACGAAGGAAGAGAAATGATTAGAGAAGTAGGAGTACATAAATTGTACGAACGCCGGAAAGAACAGGATATGGGAGGGCCACAATCGATGTTTCTACAACAATCTTGTAGGGAAAAACTTGTGTTATGGGTAAACAGGTATGGAGAATAATACCTTCAATAAGTGGAGTGTCATTTTCTTTTATGTCTCGATTAGCATCTATCCCCTCAGTATGGTGATGGCGACGGCCTTACAACGGCTGGGATTTGCCTATCTCGCGAGCAAAAGCATCTTTTTCTTCTATGCGCTTATTTATCTATTTGCTTTTGTTATCTTTGTGCGTTTCCCTTTGTCCATGAAACGGCTGACGAGTTTATATTTCATCTATCTCTTGTATATTATTTTGTATTTGACCAGTAATCGATTTGTCAAAAGGACTTTTACAGGGGTTGAGATGGTGATGATTTACACCTTTTATTTACCCTATGCGGTCTTGATTTTATCCCGAATAACTGATTTTTCCTATCTCTTTACCAGCAAGTTCATAGAATATATGAATTATGTGATTATTGTCAGTGCTTTTATCGCAAAATATGTCTTTCATAATGCGACAAATTACATGCCATATTCCTATAACTTGTTACCGATTTGGCTGTTGTTTGTCTTTAATTTCATTCATCGCCCAAGCCTGTTGAAAGCAGGCATTGCGATTGTTATGTTGCTAGAAGGGGTTATTTATGGGGCGCGTGGTCCCTTGATTTGGTTGGCAGTGGGTAGTTTTCTATGCTTGTTCATAGATTTGATTGAAAAAAAAGTCCTGCGTCACCTAACCTTAAAAACCTTCTTACAAATTTTCTCTGGCTTGGCCCTGTTTGCCGGAATTTTCCTCTTTCTTAGACGGGTACTTGCTTCTGTTCATATAGAAGGTTCCTATATTCTCAACCGTATTAATCAAGGGATTATTGGCGAGAGCACAGGGCGTAAGTTTATGATAGAGACGGCTATCGCGCATTTGAAAATCATGGGTGGGGAAATCAACGGGGCCTTTTTTGACAGAACCTTGATGCCGGATGGTATATATGTCCATAATTTTATCTTGGAAACCTATCTGAGCTTTGGCTGGGTTTTGGGGACAATGATCTTGCTCTTTCTCGTTTATTTTATCGGCACAACCTTTTTCCGAGCATCTATGACCAATAAGAAAGTTGTCGTTTTTGCAGTCTCAGCCTTCTTTTTGAAATTCTTTGTAACGGGGAGTATGTATGGAGATTATAGTCTCATCATCATGCTTTCAGTAGTCTATGCTGTTTATCGGCAAGAGATGTGGAAGGATTAAATCTACCTTAGCGTAGCCATATAGAAAAATACCATACTAGATGGACAAACTTGTCTTGAACTAGTATGGTATTTCTTATGCTGGCAGTTTTCGTTTTAAAAAGTCAAATAATTCTTTCCGAGAGAAAGCATAATTGATCATCAAACTGATAATGGTTGTGACAAGGATACTGATGCTGCCAAAGACAATCCAACCGACAATGGAACCAATACTTCCAGTAAATGGAAGGAGCAGGAGGTTGGACAAGGTAAAGATAGCCGCATCCATCAGTAATTGTTTAGAGATTGAAACGGGTTGACCTATAATGATAAAACGGTAGGTATACCAGATATAATAGCCCAGACTGAAGGCTTGCGAAACAGCTGTGCCTATGGCAACGCCAACAATGTTTAAAGGTACAACTAACATCAGAGAAATCGCTAAGTTTAAGATAGCTTCGGTATAGGTTCCAAACTGTGTTTTCTTAAATTCACCGCTAGCGAAAACCAAGGTCCGGTAAGGCAAGCGAATTGCATAGAGAAGCAGGGAAAGGGTCATGATATAACCAAACAAGGGCTGGTTATAATTGGCATCGGTCACCTTATCCGTATAGAGAAGGATGAATGGCGTCACCAATTGAAAGGTTGTCGCAAGGACAATGGTTGAACCAGTATGTAAGAGCCATTCTAACTTTCTAAATTGCCGAAAGAGAAGTTGGTGATCGTCCAAATGTAAGGCACGCCCAAGAAAGGGACGCAGGCCACTGGTTGCTGCATTGAGAAAAGTTTTAATTCCCTGAAAGACCGTGTTATAAATCGCATAGACAGATACACTGTTCAAGCTTGAGAACATAGAAAGGATGACAATATCGGTACTTTCTTGAACAGTATAGGCGATATGCTGACCAATTCCATACCATTGTTGATTGATTTTAAAGTTTTTATCAATTCCTTGCTTGGAAATATGGTAATGCTTGTGGACGTAGTAACTGATAGAGATTGGTGGGATTATAAAGACCAATGCTGAAACGAATTTAACTAGAAATACAGTTTGTCCCTGTTTAATGAGAAACATGGAAAGTAAGAGATTGGCAATATTGGTCAATCCTTGTAAGATTTCCTTGATATAGGCTTTTTGATCAGAGCCTAAAATGATTTGACTGGTGATGCCAACAAAAAATTGAAGGAGATGCGACAGAGAAAGAATAGCAATCAGACTCATTATTTGTTGCTGTGAGAAATGGCTGGACAGTACCTGAGGGAGAAAGAGGCAGAGCGCACCGACATAAACGATTAAAAAGAGTCCAATCTTATTGAAAAATTGCTGAGACTTATAATAAATGGTGGACAGCTTCCCATAATCTTGGTCCAACAATGGTTTATACATAGCAACTTGGACGACAGTTCCCATTCCCATATCCAATAGGCTAATCAAGGTCAGATATTGAGTAATACTGGACATGAGCCCATTGACTTCTGAACCATAAGCTGTGATGAAAAGCCGAGGGAGAATTAAACTACAGACGATTGAAATACATTTGTTCAAAAGGGAAATAATCCCGTTGATTTTCAGTGATTTTGTATTCATTCCAAGCCTTTCCTTGTGAATTTTTTGGTAACATTTTTTGAAAAGTAAACCCTTTTTTGGTAGAATGATGTGAAGGGTTTCATAATTTTAAAAGGAAATAGTGATGGTGTCTATGTTGACTTAATGGTTGCAGCTAATAATATTACAAGTGTTCATGATCAGATGTACACCTATCGTATTTGTGCAAATTCGCTCAGTTCAGATTTCCGAGTAAAGAATATTCTCGAATTAGTTGCTTCCTGCGAGCTTTTGCTTAAAAATTGCAAGAATCATAAAGAGTATTATGAATTTAAATTGATTGAGGCGCTCTTGCAATTATTGATGGTTTCCATCAAAGAAAACAATAAAGAAACCTATCAATCTGCTAAAGCATACCTGAAAAGATTGGATTTCAGAAAGAACAAATACTTGTATAGTCTCTTAAAAAATGAGTATTCTTACCTGTTTTTCTTGCTATTTTGTATCTACTGCCAACCAATTATCGGCTGTCATCCCTCTTGCTTGGTTTTGTTTCCTTAGAACCTGTATTTACAACTTGTGAACACAGATTCTACGCTTTTACTTTATTTTATTTTTTAGGTTAATAAAACCACGAAGGGCTTGCCAACCAAAACAAGAAACAAGGAGATAGATAGCTGCAAGTGGAGTTGGTTGGATACGCAGTGACTGCCACAGATGATGGCGTACCTGACCAATGTCTCTTAAACCATAGTAGCGCAGAGCTAGATAATATTCCTGGTAGCTAGCTAGTTTTCTCGCAGGCACGAGTTTTAGTCTGCTATTTATCTCGGCAGCACGTTTGGAAACAATCTGATAACCTTGAATGACCTTGTTGCTGTTTTTTGAAATGCTGTCATCTTGAATTTCATAGACAACTAGGTCTTCCGAAATCTTATAGCCCTTGGAAACTTCTAGGAGTTTTAAAAAGAGATCCCAATCTTGACAGCTTAATAAGCTGTTATCCAAGCCACCAATCTGTAGGAACAAGGATTTTTTTACCATCAAGGTTGAGAAACCACCGAGATTATTTTGTAAAATAGTATCTCCAACATACAGAAGTCCTTCCGATGGTACATGGATAGCAGTTGAGCCAAATCCAGTCACGACAAATCCTACTCCGGGATATTTTCGGAAGATAAGTTCTTGTTTTTCTAACTTACTTGGCAAGAAATAGTCATCGGAATCCAGAAAGGCAATCAATTCACCTTTAGCTAGCTCAACGCCCTTATTGCGACAAACATTAGCGCCACTATTTTCAGCTAATTGGTGTACAATAAGCTGAGGGATTTGCTCCTGCAATTGCTTTAGGACAGCTAGTGAGTCATCTGTCGAAAAGTCATCCACAACAATAATTTCCCAATTGGAGTAGGTTTGACTAATGACACTTTTGACGACTTCTTGCAGTAGATGACCTCTATTGTAGTTGGGAATAACTACTGAAATTAATGGTAAAGACATTTTGTTTTTTCCTTCTCGTCTATTATCGCTATTAATATTACTATAATAGATACTAATTTTCAAATATATTTGCTGAGGATATGCAATGAATAAAGACCTATCTCGTCCATTGGTTAGCGTAATTATACCCATGTATAATGCAGCTGACTATATTACTGAGACAATTAACTCTGTTTTACAACAAACCTATCAGAATTATGAAATTATCGTGGTAGACGATTGCTCGACAGACCAGTCTGTTGTCCTTGTTAAAGAGATGATGACTTGGGTACCCGATTTGAATCTCTTGGAGAATCCCACTAATTCAGGGGTGGCAATATCTAGGAATAAAGGGGTAGCAGCGGCGCATGGTCGCTATATTTGCTTCTTAGACGCAGATGACCTTTGGTTGCCAACAAAATTAGAAAAGCAACTTGCCTTCGCAGAAGCAAACGGTCATGCTTTTACATTTACAGCCTACCAATTTGCTGACGAAAACGGTACAAGTTTAAACAAAATAGTCAAAGTTCCTGCTAAAATCTCTTACCAGGAATCGCTACGCAATCACACGATTTTCACTTCAACCGTTATGCTGGATTTACACCAGTTGACAAAAGAGCAGATTGCGATGCCTGATGTCCGTAGAGGACAGGATACTGCTACTTGGTGGAAGATACTGAAAGTTACAGGTTACGCTTATAGCTTACCTGAAGCTCTGTCTATCTACCGCCGCGTCAACTCTTCCTTATCTGCAAACAAACTAAAGGCCATCAAACGGACATGGTATCTATTTAGAAAAGTAGAAGGTCTATCCTTAATTCAAACGATTATTCCCTTCATTGGGTATGCCTATAACGCTGTGAAGAGGAGGATATAGGAATGGTTGTATTAGTAGCAACAGTGGATAATCACAATGTAGACAAATTACTTGAGACGATGAATTTAACATCTGTTGTCACGATTATTGTTAATCAGTATCGGTCAGGTCGTGAGCAGTCTGAATTGGTAACAAAAGAGCGTTCGACCATACTGCATTCCAATCGTTTGGGCTTGAGTGCCAGTAGAAACGATGCTCTTGCCCTAGCACCTGAGCATGCGATTTGTCAAATTGCAGATGATGACATGGTTTTTGTCGATAACTACCAGGAGATTGTGGCTGAGGCCTATCAGGAATTTCCAGATGCGGATGTGATTGTCTTTTATGTAGACAATGAGGTGGCAACCATGGCCAAGAAACCATTGAAAAAAGGAAGAATTCATCATATTGGGGCAATGAGAACCTCTTCTGTGCAGATTAGCTTTAAAAAATCTAGTATATTACAAAAAGGAATTGTGTTTGATGAACGGTTCGGAATTGGTGCTAAATATGGTTCGGGTGAAGAAAATATTTTATTATTCGATGCTCTTCGCAAGGGATTGAAAATTTATAGTTATCCTGTCAAAATTGCAACTTTGATAGATGCTAGAGCTTCTTATTGGGATCGGTCTAATTCACCAGAATTTTGTCGAAAAAAAGGTGCAATCTTCAAGCGGATGACAGCCAACTGGTATTGGTTATTGATTTTGCAATTTGCCATACGAAAACGAAAAATGATGCTACCAGAAATAAAAATAGCGGACAATATTCGCTATATGTTCCAAGGAGCAAGAGAATTTTCAAGAAATAAGGACTAGAGGTTTACATGGTATTATCAAAAAAACGTGCACGAAAAGTGATTGAAGAAATTATTGCCCTCTATCCAGACGCCAAGCCAAGTTTGGATTTTAGAAATCATTTTGAACTGCTGGTAGCGGTCATGTTGTCTGCTCAGACGACAGATGTGGCGGTCAATAAGGAAACACCTGCCTTGTTTGAGGCCTATCCGACACCAGAGGCTATGGCAGCAGCCGAGGTCAAAGACATTGAGCCCTATATTTCACGCTTGGGTCTTTACCGTAACAAGGCTAAATTCCTTAAAGAATGCGCCCAGCAGTTGTTGGATCAATTTGACGGTGTAGTTCCACAGACACGCGAGGAATTGGAAAGTTTGGCAGGAGTAGGGCGAAAGACCGCCAACGTCGTCATGAGTGTCGGCTTTGGCATCCCAGCTTTTGCGGTGGATACGCATGTCGGTCGCATCTGCAAACACCATGATATTGTTAAAAAATCCGCTACGCCACTGGAAACAGAAAAACGGGTCATGGAAGTTTTGCCACCAGAACTCTGGCTCCCAGCCCATCAGGCCATGATTTATTTTGGACGGGAAGTCTGCCATCCGAAAAATCCAGAATGTGCAAAATTTCCGCAGTTATATGAATTTGATTAAAAAATCTTCAGTTTTTGGAGATTTTTTTGATTGTTAGGACAATTTCATTCAGAAAACAAGAATGATTTTTTGAATTTGTTCTAAAATATTCTCAAAAATCGAATAATACGAATGAAGTGACGTTCTAAACGTTGAATAAACGAGAATAAACGAACGTTAATCATCTGTATGGTTTTGTATTTGACAAAAACCAAACGATAGTATATAATTTATTCTGTAAGTTGATTAAAAAACGAAAAAACAATGTATTTTTCGTAAGATAGTTCAGAAAATGAGGTAAAGCTATGTACAACGAAATGCCGGTATTTGACTATGAGGATATTCAGTTAATTCCCAACAAGTGTATCATCAACAGCCGTTCTGAGGCGGATACGACGGTGACTTTGGGCAAGTACAGTTTCAAACTTCCTGTAGTTCCAGCCAATATGCAGACCATTATTGATGAGGATGTGGCGGAGATGCTGGCTAAGGACGGTTATTTCTACATTATGCACCGTTTTGACGAAGAAGGACGCATTCCCTTTATCAAACGGATGCATGACCAAGGTTTGATTGCTTCTATTTCGGTCGGTGTCAAAGACTACGAATATGATTTTGTGACTAGCTTGAAAAACGATGTGCCCGAATTTATCACCATTGACATTGCGCATGGTCATGCGGACAGTGTCATCAAGATGATCAAGCATATTAAGAAAGAGTTACCAGAGACATTTGTTATCGCAGGAAATGTTGGGACGCCTGAAGCGGTTCGTGAGTTGGAGAATGCGGGTGCTGACGCAACCAAGGTCGGCATTGGTCCGGGTAAAGTATGTATTACTAAGGTTAAGACAGGTTTTGGTACAGGTGGTTGGCAGCTGGCAGCCCTTCGTTGGTGTGCTAAAGCGGCTCGTAAACCCATTATTGCGGATGGTGGTATTCGTACGCATGGTGACATTGCCAAATCCATCCGTTTCGGTGCCAGCATGGTCATGATTGGTTCCCTCTTTGCAGGGCATATTGAAAGTCCGGGTAAAACCATTGAAGTGGACGGCGAGAAATTCAAAGAATACTACGGATCGGCCTCTGAATATCAAAAAGGTGCTTATAAAAATGTAGAAGGCAAGAAAATTCTCCTGCCAGCTAAGGGGCATCTCAAGGATACTTTGGTGGAAATGGAACAGGACCTGCAGTCATCCATTTCTTACGCAGGTGGTCGTGATTTGAACAGCCTGCGCCATGTGGACTATGTCGTCGTGAAAAATTCCATCTGGAACGGCGATTCGATTTAATTTATGTTTGTAATGAAATAGAGGACTTGCAGTGCAGGTCCTTTTCTTGAAACAATAGATTGACTAAGATTAAAGGACCGATTATGTATCCAACTAAAACAATAAAAGAAAAGTTTCTTCTCTTTCTAAAAATTTTTCTGCCGATTTTGATTTATCAATTTGCTAACTTTTCGGCTTCTTTCATCGATACCATGATGACGGGACAGTTTAGTACCCTTGATTTGGCGGGTGTTTCTATGGCGACCAGTTTGTGGAACCCATTTTTCTCCTTTTTGACAGGGATTGTGTCGGCTTTGGTTCCCATTATCGGCTATCATCTGGGCAAGGGCGATAAGAACAAGATTCGCGAAGAATTTCACCAGTTTGTCTATTTGTCTGGCTTTTTGGCCTTAATTTTGTATATATTGGTCTTTGTTTTTGCTAGGCCTATTTTGAGCTGGCTAGGCTTAGATGTTGAAGTTGCAGGAGTTGCTCTGTCCTATCTCTACTATATTTCCATTGGCATCCCGCCTTTTCTCATCTTCAGCGTCTGCCGGTCCTTTTTCGATGCCCTCGGTCTGACCCGACTGTCCATGTACCTCATGTTGCTCCTGGTTCCCTTTAACACCCTCTTTAACTATTTCTTGATTTATGGGAAATTGGGACTGCCGGCCCTGGGCGGATCAGGTGCTGGACTTGGGACTGCTTTGGCTTATTGGGCAGTCTTAGCAGTGGTTGTCCTGGTCATGAGGAAAAATAAGCAGATTGCATCCTACCAAGTGTGGGACTGGACATCCTTTAATCCTGCCATGCTCAAAGAAGGGGTAAAAATCGGTCTTCCCATCGGTCTGCAGGTTTTCGCAGAAGTAGCCATTTTTGCAGTGGTCGGGCTCTACATGTCCAAATATTCTGCGCAGACCATTGCGGCCCACCAGGCAGCTATGAATTTTGCGACTCTCATGTATGCCTTCCCGCTCAGCATTTCCATGGCCCTGCCTATTCTGGTTTCCTACGAACACGGGGCAAAACGCCTGAAAGATGTCCAGCAGTACAGTCTGATTGGCCGCTTGACAGCCGTTCTCTTTGCCAGTCTGACCTTGACTTTCCTTTATTTTAATCGGGAAATGGTAGCAGGTCTTTATGGTATAGAACCTGAATTTATCGCCTTAACATCTGACTTCCTGGTCTTTGCCCTCTTTTTCCAACTGGCAGATGCCTTTACAGCACCGATTCAGGGGATTTTACGGGGCTACAAGGACACCACCTTTCCCTTTGTGCTAGGCCTGGTGTCCTACTGGTCCATGACCTTCCCTATTGCCTGGTTGCTGGATAGTCTGACAGACTTGGGACCAAAAGCTTACTGGATTGGCTTGATTGTCGGGATATTCACCTGCGGGATTTCCTTGAATCTACGCTTACGATATATTGTAAAAAAAAGATAAGCAATAAGAAAAAGCTGACTTGAAAGAAGACAAGTCAGTTTTTACTTATTTGCGTTTCATTTCGCCATGCGGGAAATAAGTTCCCTCTTTCATGTCGTTAATAAAGACATGGATAGCTTCCTTCGGGGCGTTGGTATTACGCGAAACAACCTCTGTCACCTCACGAGCTAGGGCAATTTTTTGCTCCTCAGTGCGACCTTCAAATAAATCAATACGTACAAATGGCATATAAATTCTCCTTTTTGTTGAATATTTTATCACAGTAAAAAAATTATTCAAGTATTTTATAAATAATTGCAATTTTATCCTTTGTTCTATATAATAATATTGTGAAAGAAAGGAGATAGATATGCTAGATAAGATTATAAATCAAAGTAAAATCAGAAAGATTTTCAACAGAAAAACAGCTACTGTAGCAGGTGGTTTGTTGGTAGCAAGTGTTGCAGGAATTCAATTGACGACTGCTGAGTTGCCGGCGAAAGAACAAGTTTACGGCCAACCTATTGAAAAAGTTCTACAAATCTATAAAGAGGCTGGATTTGAAAATATCAAGGAAAGTTTAAAAATTGCAGATTTAGAGTACGGAAAAATTGATGAAAGTAGTAAGGTAGAAGTTGTTCTTGTTGATGGCGAAGAATGGAAAGAAGGGACTGCCTCAAAAAATGTACCGATTTCTATATCTTATCATGCCCCGAAAGATGATGCGGTTGAATTAAGCAATCTTTCCTATCCTGGAAATGTCACTGAGCTTGAAAAAGAGTTGACAGAGGCAGGGTTTGACAATATTGAGCTATCTTCTGTTATGTTGTTGGCAGAAGGAAATAATGACAAGCACGATCAAGTAGAGAATTTGGAAATTGGTCCCTATTCCTATCAGAAAGGCTACTTTTATTCGACAAGTCTTCCTGTCAAAGTAACTTATTTTGATGCTAGCAAGGATAATTTGAAATTTCCACAGGATGCTTTAGAGACTAAAAATAAGGCAGATTTAGAAAAATCCCTGACTGAAGTCGGATTTACACAGGTAAAGTGGGATAAAATTGAAGAAAAGGACAAGTCAAAACACGGGACCATCCGCGATATTACAGTAGATGGTGAGAAACTAAGACTAGATACCAAGCAAGATATTATCTTAAAAAAAGCAACGCCAATCGTCATCAGTTACTATGATTTTTCAAACTTTGCTGAAGTACCTAAGAATATTTCAAATGCAACAGTAGAAAAAAATAAGGAGTTATTTACTGCTGCGGGCTTCACTCAGATTTCCGAAGTTGCTACCGAAACAGATGATATCAGTAAAAATGGTCAGGTGAGCGTTATTGAAATAGATGGGAAGGCTTGGGATTCCCAGAAGGATACTGTTTATAAGAAAAATAGCAAGGTTGTCATCAAATACTGGAATGCTGAGAAGGCTATCGCAGAAAAGGCTCGTAAAGAGGAGGAAGAGCGCCAGGCGGCTGAGGCCAAACGAATTGCTGAAGAGCAAGCTGCAGCCCAGGCTCAAGCGGCGGCTCAATCACAAGGTCAAATCCATGGTTTTGCGCAAGCACCTGCAAGCAATGTTTACTATCCGAACTGTAAGGCAGCGAGAGCAGCAGGAGCAGCTCCGGTCTATCAAGGTCAACCTGGTTATGGAAGTCACCTAGACAGAGATGGCGACGGAATTGGTTGCGAGTAGATAAAACAGGAGGGACTGTTATGAAACCTGCATACCGCATCATCTTAGCTTTGTTACTAGGTCTATTTACCCTTTATTTTGCAATGGCAGTGTTTCCAATCAGCACCATCATCGGACCCATCCTGGTAACCATAACATTGTTTTCTGCTATTTACACCATCCTGGTTCTCTATAAATGGAAGCCCAAATGGGGTGAGCTGCTATTAGAGTTGGTTTTAAATTTATTCATGTGGCCATGATTTCCAAACAAGCTCAACTGGGCTTGTTTTTCTCTTTCCCATAATAGTGATTTTATGATAAAATGGAGGGAGTGAAATTTTAGAACGGAAGAGGAAAAATGGCTCAATTATACTATAAATACGGTACCATGAACTCTGGTAAGACCATTGAAATTCTCAAGGTAGCCCACAACTACGAGGAGCAGGGAAAACCCGTTGTCATTATGACTTCGGCACTGGATACCCGTGATGCTTTCGGAATCGTTTCTAGTCGAATTGGTATGAGAAGAGATGCGGTGGCAATTGACGACCAGATGGATGTATTTGGTTATATTGAGAAAATGGACCCGCTTCCTTATTGTGTCCTCATCGACGAGGCTCAGTTTCTCCGACGTCATCACGTCTATGACCTTGCCCGTGTGGTAGACGAACTCGGTGTGCCAGTTATGGCCTTCGGTCTTAAAAATGATTTTAGAAATGAATTGTTTGAAGGCTCGAAACATTTGTTACTCTTGTCGGACAAGATTGAAGAAATCAAAACCATTTGCCAGTATTGCTCAAAGAAAGCAACCATGGTCTTGCGAACTCAGGACGGCAAACCGACCTACGAGGGAGAGCAAATCCAAATCGGAGGCAACGAAACCTATATTCCAGTCTGCCGCAGACACTATTTTTCACCTGAAATATAGTCATTTAATAGGATAAAAAGAGTGGAACATTTTGTTCCAAACAATTTTTAGAGAGGAATTGAACACGGGCTACGAACTGTGCCTGTTTCATGACCTACACATTATAGAAGGGAATTGAACACGCCCTACAAGCTGTGTCAAAAAGATAATTTCTCCAAGTGTTTGTAACGCTTGGCCGAAATTCCTATTTTGACTGTGCTTGTTTAACGGGCTTTGTATCTTAATTTTATGAACATCTACGATCAATTACAGGCGGTGGAAGATCGCTACGAGGAACTTGGTGAATTGTTGTCTGACCCTGATGTGGTCAGTGATACCAAGCGTTTTATGGAGTTGTCCAAAGAAGAAGCGGCAACTCGTGATACAGTAACAGCCTACCGCGAATATAAGACTGTACTTCAAAACATCATCGATGCAGAAGAGATGATCAAAGAATCTTCTGGCGATGCTGACTTGGAGGAAATGGCTAAGGAAGAACTTAAACAAGCTAAGTCTGATAAAGAGGCGTACGAAGAAAAGCTGAAAATCCTTCTTTTACCAAAAGACCCTAACGATGACAAAAATATCATCTTGGAAATCCGTGGTGCAGCAGGTGGTGATGAGGCCGCACTTTTTGCTGGCGATTTGTTGACCATGTACCAAAAATACGCAGAAAGCCAAGGCTGGCGCTTTGAAGTCATGGAGGCTTCTTATAATGGTGTCGGCGGTATCAAGGAAGTAGTTGCCATGGTCTCTGGTCAATCCGTTTATTCAAAACTCAAGTATGAATCAGGAGCACATCGTGTCCAACGTGTCCCTGTGACAGAAAGCCAAGGTCGTGTCCACACCTCAACAGCAACTGTCCTAATTATGCCAGAAGTAGAAGAAGTGGAATATGACATCGATCCAAAAGACCTTCGTGTCGACATTTACCATGCCTCTGGTGCTGGTGGTCAGAACGTCAACAAGGTGGCGACTGCCGTTCGTATCGTTCACTTGCCGACCAACATTAAGGTCGAAATGCAGGAAGAGCGTACCCAGCAAAAGAACCGTGACAAGGCTATGAAAATCATCCGAGCGCGTGTGGCTGACCATTTTGCCCAAATTGCCCAAGACGAGCAAGATGCTGAGCGCAAGTCAACCATCGGCACTGGTGACCGTTCGGAGCGGATTCGTACTTACAACTTCCCGCAAAACCGTGTGACCGACCACCGTATCGGTCTTACCCTGCAAAAACTGGACACCATTTTGTCTGGTAAGATGGATGAGGTTGTCGATGCCTTGGTACTCTATGATCAAACGCAAAAACTGGAAGAGCTGAATAAGTAATGACATACGCCCAACTTTTTTCTGTCTATGAGGCAGAGCTTTTGGCAGTGGGAGAGGAGCCTGAGAGCCTCTCTTTTGTCTATCGAGGTCTGAAAAATCTTGATCTGACCGCCTTTGTCTTGCTACTTCGTCAAGAAGTGTCGGCTGAGGAGCGGGACGTAATCGAGCAGATTTTTCAGCAGCTCAAAGCGCATCAGCCAGCTCAGTACATCCTTGGTTACGAGGACTTTCACGGATTGCGTTTCAAGGTGGACGAGCGGGTGCTCATTCCGAGACCGGAGACAGAGGAGTTGGTTGATTTGGTTTTGTCGGAAAATAGCAGAGCTAATTTACGAGTTTTGGACATTGGAGCTGGCAGCGGTGCTATTGCGGTTTCTCTTGCTCATGCTAGAGCAGATTGGGATGTAGTTGCAGTAGATATTTCACCCGACGCACTGACTTTAGCCCAGGAAAATGCTGAGCGCAACAAGGTTGACGTCCAGTTTATCCTGTCCGATTTGTTTGAAAATATTTCTGGAACCTTTGACATCATCGTCTCCAATCCGCCCTATATTTCGCCAGATGATAAGGCTGAGGTCGAGCTAAATGTCCTTGCATCAGAGCCACATGTAGCGCTCTTTGCAGAAGAAGATGGCTTGGCTATCTATCGAAATATCATTGAGCAAGCTGGTCAATTTTTGACTAATAATGGAAAAATCTACTTTGAAATTGGCTACAAACAAGGGCAGCAGGTGTCTGATTTACTGCGTCAGCATTTCCCAGAAAAAAATGTCCGAGTACTGAAGGACCAGTTTGGCCAGGATAGAAAGGTGGTTGCTGATGATAATGGATAAATTCCGAACAATAATTGAAAACGACGGTGCAGTCATTATGCCGACGGAGACCGTCTACGGGCTTTTTGCCAAGGCCCTGTCGGAAACTGCTGTTAATCATGTTTATGAACTCAAGCGACGCCCGCGCGATAAGGCTATGAACCTAAATGTGTCAAACCTGAACGATATCCATTATTTTAGTCAAAATCCTCCCTTTTTTCTTGAAAAAGTGTATAATAGTTTTATGCCTGGCCCCCTAACAATTATCCTAAAAGCGAACAATAATGTTCCTGTTTGGATAAATTCAGGTCTGGCAACTGTAGGTTTTCGGGTGCCAAAGCACGAAATAACCTTACAATTGATAAACATGATTGGCCCTCTCATTGGTCCATCTGCTAATTTATCAGGAAAAGAAAGCGGAAGATATTTCCAGGATATTCAGGCCCAGTTTTCTCAAGAGCTGGTAGGCTTTGAGGATGATCAAGCCCTGACTGGTGTAGATTCGACCATTTTGGACCTTTCTGGTCAGCAAGCACGAATTTTGCGTCAAGGTGCTATCACCAAGGAAGAAATTTTGGCTGCTGTACCTGAAATTGAATTTGCAGATTGACCCACGTCTAACCATAAAATAGGAGTATCATAGATGATTTTCGATTTAGTTGATTATAAAGAATTTGACAAAGAACTTTGGGATGCGATTAAGGACGAGGAAGATCGTCAGCAACACAATATTGAATTGATTGCCTCTGAAAATGTCGTTTCTAAGGCTGTTATGGCAGCTCAGGGATCTATTCTTACTAATAAATATGCGGAAGGCTACCCTGGTAAACGTTATTATGGTGGTACAGAAGTAGTTGACGTGATTGAAAATCTTGCTATCGAGCGCGCTAAGGAAATTTTCGGTGCTAACTTTGCCAATGTACAACCGCATTCTGGTAGCCAGGCTAATGCAGCAGCCTATATGGCGCTCATCCAGCCAGGTGATACTGTTTTGGGTATGGATTTGTCAGCTGGTGGTCACCTGACCCACGGTTCTCCTGTCAACTTCTCAGGTAAGACTTACAATTTCGTAGCTTATGGTGTTGATAAGGAGACAGAAGTCTTGGACTACGATGCAATTTTGGCTCGTGCAAAAGAAGTATCACCCAAATTGATTGTTGCAGGTGCATCTGCCTATTCTCGTACCATTGACTTTGAAAAATTCCGTGCAATTGCTGATGAAGTTGGTGCTTACTTGATGGTAGATATGGCTCATATCGCAGGTCTTGTTGCAGCTGGTCTTCATCCAAATCCCGTTCCACATGCACATATTGTTACCACAACCACTCATAAGACCCTTCGTGGCCCTCGTGGTGGCTTGATTTTGACCAACGACGAAGAATTGGCTAAGAAAATCAATTCTGCAGTTTTCCCAGGTATGCAGGGTGGTCCATTGGAGCACGTTATTGCTGCTAAGGCTGTTGCCTTCAAGGAAAACTTGGACCCAGCCTTCAAAGACTACGCAAGCCAGATTATCAAAAACTGTCAGGCAATGGCAGATGTCTTCAAAGCTGACGAGAATTTCCGTGTTATTTCTGGTGGAACAGACAACCATGTCTTCTTGGTTGATGTGACTAAAGTCGTTGAAAACGGAAAAGTTGCCCAAAACTTGCTGGATGAAGTAAGTATCACCCTTAACAAGAACTCTATTCCATTTGAAACCTTGTCTCCATTTAAGACCTCTGGTATTCGTATCGGGACAGCGGCTGTGACAGCTCGTGGTTTCAAGGAAGAAGAGTGCCGCCAGGTAGCTAACTTCATCATTACAGCCTTGAAAAATGCTGAAAATGAAACTGTGTTGGAGCAAGTCCGCCAAGATGTTCGCAGCTTGACAGACCGCTTCCCACTCTATGAAAATTAAAAATGGATATATTTGTAAAACAAGCAATCATACATCAATTTAGTCCTGACGATACAGAGCTGGTCCTTGCCGACCAGCTTTTGACTGTCAGTCCTAAAATAGAAGAATATTTACGCAAAAAAATTGAACGTGTCTTTTCAGACGAGGCCAAAACTGGCCAATTTGATTCAGAAAATCCCTTCCTAGAAAATCTGTCAGGTAATCTGATGGAAAATTCGGTCAAAATTGCCAATCTCTGGAAGGAAAAGTTTTCAATTTCTGAAAACCTTAAGACCAATGACTTAATTTTTGTGGCTTTTGAGAAAAATGGAATTGAACATTTTGGATTTTTGCGGATTTCTCTACGTGAAAACCTGGCCCACGTTGGCTCGGAAAGCGACAGCCCGTTGAAGATTACCCAGAACAATCTGCCTGGTCCAGGCTCCGCACCTGACGAAGCCCTCATCATCAACTTGCAGACCTACAAATACCACCTGATTGAGAAAAGAATCAAGCACAACGGAGCCTTTCTCAACTATTTTTCAGATAATCTTTTGCAAGTTACGCCAGCTCATTCTGCCAAAAAATCCATTAAGGCCCTTGAGCAGACCGCACAAAAAATTGCGGATAGTTTTCATCAGGGGGATTTCCAATTCCAGTCCAGGGTCAAGTCGGCTATCTATAATCATTTGGAAGAGGATAATGAGTTATCGCCTGAGAAATTGGCCGACCAGCTTTTTGACAACAATCTCACAGCCCGCTTGAATTTTGTCGACCAGCTGAAGGAAGTCATCCCAGACAAGGTTTCCTTTGATGAGATTGATGCCAGCCGTCAGCTCAAAAAATTTGAAAATCAGAAATTGTCCCTATCAAATGGCATCGAGCTGATTGTACCGAATTCAGTCTATGAGGATGCAGAGTCGGTGGAGTTCATCCAAAATCCTAACGGAACCTACTCCATTTTGATTAAAAACATCGAAGATATTAAGAGTAAATAAATGAAAAAAATTACAAGAACGATTTTTCTTGTCGTCCTTGTTTTTCTTTGTTATCAATTGTACCAGACCTATCATGCGGTTGAGCAGGTCATGACTTTTCAGCCCTTGGTCCAAGAAGTCCTGGCTGAAAATGATACCGCAGCAAATGAAGAACTGGTACTGGCTATGATTTATACAGAGACAAAAGGAAAACAGGTCGACGTAATGCAGTCTAGCGAGTCTGCGACGGGTTATATCAATGCCATTACAGATAGCAAGGAGAGCATCCGCCAAGGCGTTATCTATCTCAGTCAGAATTTGCAGTTGGCAGGAGAACGTGGTGTGGATGTTTGGACAGCAGTCCAGGCCTACAATTTTGGGCAGACTTATATTGATTATGTAGCTGCAAATGGAGGTGAGAACTCCCTGGATTTGGCTGAGGAGTATTCCAAAACAGTAGTCGCACCAAGTTTGGGTAATACTAGTCTAGAAACTTATACCTACTGGCATCCACTTGCTCTTGTCAATGGCGGCAAGCTCTATGTCAACGGGGGCAATATGTACTATTCACGCCAGGTCCAATTTAACATGTATCTGATGCGCTTTATCAATCTTTTTTAACCCTCCCTCTTAAAAAGTGTTATAATAGAAATATGAACGGAGGTGTGCCAAGATGACAAGAACCTGTATGATTACTGGTGCAACTAGCGGAATTGGGAAGGCCATTGCATATGCCTTTGCCAAAAACGGTGATAATGTAGTTATTACTGGGCGCCGGAAGGAGCAGCTAGAAACGATTAAAAAGGACTTGGAAACAAGTTATAGCATCAATGTGACTCTGGCTGTGTTTGATGTAACAAATGTAGAAGAAGTTATAGAGCAGTGCCAGCAGATTATGAAAGAAGTTGGACAGGTGGCCGTCTTGGTCAACAATGCTGGTCTGGCTTTGGGACTGGATAAGTTCCAAGAATATGATTTGGCTGATATGTTGACTATGATTGATACCAATGTTCGTGGTCTGCTGACTGTGACCCGTCAGATTTTGCCACAAATGGTAGAAAACAATAATGGTCACATCGTCAATATCGGCTCAACTGCTGGGATTTATGCCTATGCAGGTGCGGCTGTTTATGCTGCAACCAAGTCCGCTGTCAAGGTCTTGAGCGACGGTATCCGCATTGATACCATTGATAAAAACATCAAGGTGACAACATTGCAACCAGGAATTGTGGAGACGGACTTCAGCCAGGTGCGTTTCCATGGAGACAAGGAGCGAGCAGCAACAGTTTACCAAGGGATTGATGCACTTCAGGCAGAAGATATTGCCAACTGCACCATTTTTATAGCCAATCAACCAGCCCATGTGCAGATTTCAGATATGACGATCATGGCCACCAAGCAAGCAACAGGATTTACCATTCACCGTGAGTAGGAGGTCTTGCTATGAGAAAGTTTGGAAGCAGTTTATCCATCTTACTTCTATCTGCCATGTTCTTAGGTGCCTGCACCAATAAAACAAGAATAGGGCAGATAAGCACCAGCAGTTCCCCATCTAGCAGCTCTTCATCGACAAGGGCAAGTAGTTCAACTAGCACCAGTAGCTCTGAGACCACAAAAGTTTCTGGAAAAGATTTTTCAGAATTAAACATAGGGATCCAACTAGAGAGTGGGCAGGATACCATTGACTATGCCAAAATGATCTTAGGCGACAAGGATTGGATTGTCATTGAAGGAAATTATACTCGGACAGAGTCTATTCCCTACAATCTGCTACAAGGGAATGACGGTTCGCTCTACTGGGTCTACCAAGATGGCGAAATCTATGATAAAGACAACAAACTGGTCCACCAGCCATAAGAAACAGGTGAAGATTTGAATGTCCTTTAGCTCTACAGGTAAATATTCTAAAACTGGGTTTCATGCCCAGTTTTTACTTTTTCCGTACACCGGTTCCAATTTTCTGCTGGTTTACTGTGTCCAAGAAGTGGTCATAGGTCTGTTTAACGGCGGGGAATTTTTGAGAGGTTCCAGTGGAAAGGGCTAGATTTTCTAAGAAAATTGGGAAGATTCCCTTTTTATAGAGTTCTCCTTGAAAGAAGAATTTATCAGTAACCTTGTCAATAAAGATGATCGAGGAGCGCCAGCGGGACTTTCGTGAATGGGACGGTTTCCAGGAGATTTTGATTTGCTGGTCATAAAAATACCAGCCCATGATATAAATCTTGGTTTCTTGCTGGCGTTTGATATCCTGATACGTACAGGGAAGGGCATAGACCGTGCCACGATTGGTTTGCAAGAAAGGCTTGAAATCACGGAAGTTTTTGTAATCCTTCTGGTCAACGATTGTAAATCCTCTGTCCTTGGCAATTTTTTTCTCATCTACCGTGTAAGAATAGCGGTAGGGGTCAAAGATGATCGACCGTTCATGAACTCGGTAACGCTCTGCCATTTTCTTAAAATGAGGCAAGCTACCATAGTTTTCCAGCAAATAAGATGTCGTAGCACCTCTATGGCTGATATTTGGCTGGATGTCAAGGATACGGCAGGTATCCAAGCTATCGTGAGGGACTGCGCCAAGGCCAATCAGGAGTTGCTCCCTTGTAAAATGACTGGCAAAGCGGGCTTGGGAAGTCTGACCGTTCTCACTCTGGCTGTCTACAAAAAGCGTTTCGCCCTGGCTAAAAACGATTATATAATTCTCATGCTGTTCGGCTTTTCTTTCGATAGGAATGCTGTATAATTGGTGAAAAGTGGGTAAATCCAGGAGTTGTCCAAGTTTCATTTTTTTCATAAGACCAGTATAGCAGAAAATTTTCTGCAAATCCAGCAAAAAGTAAAACTTGTTAAACTTATTTTTAAAACCCGCGTTGTAAAATGAAGTGCAACAAAAAAGACATGTTCGTCTGATATACTAGAATTCCCCAACTCAGTATAGAAAGCAGATGAACATGTCCAACACTCATTCTACCAGAAACTCATCCTATTCTCATCTCTCAGCCACAGAACGTGGTGAAATTGCAGCTTATCTTAAAATGGGAAAGAAACCAATTGAAATCGCTCGGCTTCTGGGTCGTCACCGGTCTACAATCTGTCGAGAAATCAAACGTGGTTCAGTAGATCAGGTACAGGATAAAAATGGGAAACGAACTTATTTCAGCGCCTATTTCGCTGATAGTGGACAACGTGTCTATGAGACCAATCGCCGAAAGTGTTCTTATCTCAAGTTGAATGACTGCTCCGCTAGGTTCATTGAACAATTAGGAGATGCCTTGAAGGCTAACGTCCGTCTCCATAGCGTAGATAGTTTTGTTCAGACTTATAAAGCAAGCCATCCTGAAGAAGTCGTCCCCTCTACCAAAACGATTTATCGTTATATCAAAGAGGGGCTGTTAGCTATTAAACCAATCGATTTGCCTAAGATGGTTTGTATCAGACAACGTTCTAAGAAAGTCACGAAGACGAATCGGAAGACTTTAGGTAAGTCTATCGAAGAGCGTCCAGAGTGTATCAATGACCGTTCTGAATTTGGGCATTGGGAGATTGATTTAGTTCTTGGCAAGAAAACCAAAGGTGAAGCAGTTATTTTGACCTTGGTAGAGCGCCAGACACGCTATGCACTGGGCGTTAAGCTAGAAGACAAACAGTCCCACACCATTAATAGTGCTGTAAGGCATCTCACCAGTCTGTATCCTATTGCATCCATCACAGCAGATAATGGTGCGGAGTTTAGTTTACTCTCAGACCTGGAAGCCGTTGATGTTTACTTTGCACATCCTTATTCTTCACATGAGAGAGGCACAAACGAGAACTTCAATGGTCTCCTCAGAGAATATGTCCCTAAAGGAGTCTCACTTAATTCACTAACCTCTGAAGAACTAGACAAGTATATCACTGCCATCAATGAGCGCCCCAGACGACTTCTTCAATATCAATCCTCGAAATTTCTGTTTGGGCTAGCCCAGACAGCTTAACCTCTGGATCTCTAGTTATCAATGAACTTGTTGCACTTGACTTGACAATGTGCGAATAAAATTGTATTCTGATTTTGGATTTGCTTTTTTAACAGACCCAATAATCGGATATAGAAAAAATGATTTGGAGGAATGTTTAACCATTCTAAAAGAACATATGCCGCAAAAAGATTTTGAAAAGCTGCAATTTGCAGAAGCACCTGAGGATTTTTTGAAAGCAGTAAAATCTTCTAAAATAAACCAGTTTTAATTTAAATGTACGGGAATTTAAATGTACGGGATAAGCCCAAGGAATCATCCCCAATTACATCCATAAAGGTCTCGAGATATGTGTCGGGATGCCCAGAAAGTTTGCGCGAAAGGAGCTCGCATTCGAGAATATGAATAACAAAGAAATACCGAAAGAAGCAATTCAAGCATCGAAAATTATAGAGGAGCTACTCGATAGTATATTAGTGGGTATATATTTGTACGGTTCTGCTGTTATGGGAGGATTACGCATTAATAGCGATGTAGATATTTTGGTTGTAATAAATCGTAGTTTATCTGAAAGAACTCGAAGAGATCTTACAGACAGACTAATGCTTATATCTGGGAAAATAGGAAACACAAAAGATATGAGACCTCTTGAAGTTACAGTCATTAATCAAAAAGATATTATTCCTTGGCATTTTCCTCCCAAATATGAATTTATGTACGGCGAGTGGCTTAGAGAGCAGTTTGAAAAGGGAGAAATTCCTGAGCCGACTTATGATCCGGATTTAGCAATACTTTTAGCACAACTAAGAAAAAATAGTATTAACCTTTTGGGACCAAAGGCAACAGAAGTAATTGAGCCTGTGCCAATGACAGATATTCGAAAAGCAATTAAAGAATCTTTGCCTGGGTTGATAGCTAGCATTAAAGGTGATGAACGCAATGTGATTTTAACTTTAGCCAGAATGTGGCTGACAGCATCTACTGGTGAAATCAGATCAAAAGATCTGGCAGCTGAATGGGCAATACCTCAATTACCCTTTGAGTATGCCATTTTACTTGACAAAGCAAGCAAGGCTTATCTGGGAGAGTATATTGATAAGTGGAAAGGAATGGAGTCTGAGGTGACTGAACTCGTTAATTATATGAAGAAGTCTATAGAATCTTCCCTTAATCTCTAAAAGGCTGGTGTTGAGAATTCCATTGATAGGTTCTCTCATACCGAAATTTCTTAAAATGGTCAAAAACCGCTGGATATGTTCCCGTCTACCGATAGTTCCAAAAATGCTGCTGATATGTTTCCACAGACGGGCAAAGTAATATGACATCAATGCCATCAACTCGAGCCACGTGGAGTGCGTAGTGTTGCTACAACGAAGCAACGGGTAAAAATCCTTTATTTTAAGCACTTTTTCAAGCATTTTGTCTTTATTGAAAAGAGTGATTTTGACATAAAAAAGGTTCAAAAAAAGTACATTGATGTGAATGTCTGTTTGGATGTCGACTGCGTAGACAAAAAATAGATACGTCATAAAATATAATAGTTCAGCGAGAACATTTTACTAAGTGTTCTCGTTTTTTTATTTTCAGGAGGAATTCATGAAAAAAAAGGAACAATCATCACGCCAAATCGTGATGTGTCATCTCGTGACTATCTTAGGAGTTGATATTGTGAAAGCAACTCATCTGGTTGATGAATTGGAACAACTAGGTTTAATCCGATTTGATGAATTTGGAAATGTTGGAATATTAGTCTTGGAGGGACAATCATGAAACGAATTACCGCTAATCAGTATCAGACATCAGAGCGTTATTATAAACTCCCTAAAATTTTGTTTGAGAGTGAACGTTATAAGGATATAAAGCTGGAGGTTAAGGTAGCCTACGCGGTTTTAAAAGATAGGTTGGAGCTGTCTTTGAGTAAGGGCTGGATTGATGAGGATGGGGCTATTTACTTGATTTATTCCAATTCAAATCTGATGGCACTTTTAGGCTGTTCAAAGTCAAAATTACTCTCTATCAAGAAAACCTTACGTGACTATGGCTTAATTGATGAAGTCCAACAGTCCTCTAGTGAAAAAGGTCGAATGGCAAATAAAATTTACTTGGGGGAATTAGAACATGAAACTACCCCAGTCTTACATACAGACGGGGCTAGTGTTAAAAAAACACTAGGGGGGTCTCAAAGAAAGACGGGGCCGGTCTTAAATTCAGCCCCTAGTGAGACTGAAGGAAGTGAGACTAAATATAGTGAAACTAAAGGGAGTGATTTCCTTATTGAGGACGAGGAGGAGAGGCAGCAAGTAGATGAGAAACAAGAAGAAAACTTTACTTCAAAAGTCGATGGCGTGACCAAGTACGATCGAGACTATATTTGGGGTTTGGTTCATGACCAGTTAAAACAGACGGGTCTATCTCAGTCAGCTAGTGACTATGCCATGATTTATTTTAGTGACCGTTATCAGTATGCATTGGAACATATGCGATTTGCTCGGTCAGCGGAAGTAATAGCTGAATATGTATTTAATGGTGTGCTATCGGAGTGGACCAAGCAACTGAGACGACAAGAAGTAAAGGGAGGTGATTAAGTTGATTTGGTGGATACTAGGTGGAATCTATCTGATTTCTATCGTCATTTTGATTGTTGAAATCATCCGTGCACCAGATATGGATGATCATATATAGGCAAGAGTTTTACATGTGTAAGGCTCTTTTTTAGTTGGAAAGAGAGGAAAAATGAAATTTTTAGATTTATTTGCTGGGATAGGCGGTTTTAGGCTAGGGATGGAATCACAGGGTCATAAATGCCTGGGCTTTTGTGAAATTGATAAATTCGCCAGAACATCTTATAAAGCCATGTTTAACCGTAGCCTTTCTGCACAGCTAGAGCATAGGCTGCCAGACTATTTTCCGGTGCAGCTCCGCTATTATCATAAAAACCCCTGTGAGCATAATCCCAGCCCAGAAAGGGACCAAAGTCAACCCGCCCCATGTGAGGCTTGAGCAAAAAAATCAATAAACCAATGAGAATGAGGAATCCGAGTAAATAAAGCATAGCAACCTTTCTAGGAACTATCCCCGTGCCGGACCAAAATCATTGTCAGCAAGGACAGGATGGAGAAGAGGAGGGCATAGGGAAAGAGGGCACCAAATCCCAGCACCTCCATGAGAAAACCAGACAAAATGGGAGTCACAATATGCGCCGCCATAGAGGCAGTGTAGTACATGCCAGTGTACTTGCCCACATCCGAAACATGACTCATCTCTACAATCATAGGCAGGGAATTAGCATTGATGAAGGCCCAACCCACCCCCATAATAGCAAAAGATAGATAGACCAGGGCTGAAAAAGCGGTCGGGATGATACCGAGAAGATCGGTCGCAGAAACCAGGCAAATTCCTAACAAAATCGCCTTTCTGCGACCGATTTTTGTCCCTAAAAATCCAAAGGGAATATAGGTAATGATTGCTGCAATAGTAGCCAGCATGAGCGAGGGTGCCACCTGGCCAGCATCCATGTCCCAGACAGCGATAGCATAGCGTGAAAAAGCAGTCGTAATGCCGTTGTAGGCCATGAACCACAGGAAGATGGACACCAGCAGGAAAAAGAGGGAAATCTTGACTTCCTTGTCGAGCTCGCCCGTTCCTCCAGTCTCTTACTCTTCATTTTGGACTGGGATGACCATTTTTTTCTCATCAATTTTCCAGAGGAGAATGACAAAGCTGACTAGCAAAATGAGTCCAACTGTCAGGAAGAGGGCAGTATAGTCAGGCTGGTCTGACTTATCGACCAGCAGGGCTAGGGCAATGAGCGTTAGAATTGCACCGACAGCACCCATAAGATTGATGATGGCATTAGCCTTGCTACGCAAAGGCTTGAGTGTCAAATCGGGCACGAGGGCAATAGCAGGAGCCCGAGAAATGGACATGGCAAATAAGACAAGTTCCAAGCCAAGATTGAAGAGCCAGAAAAGTTTGTGGCTGGTCGCATAGGGTAGAAGGACCAGTCCAAAGCAGGTTAGCAGACTGCCTAGAAAGACGAAGGGAATCCGCTTGCCGTTCCGGCTGTTGAACCTGTCAGACAAGGCACCAAAATAGGGTAGGAGAAGAGAGAAAGAATATATTTGCTTTTAAGTAGGATGAACTACCATTAATTTTGGTAGTTTTTATATTTTGGTGCTAAACTGGTGCTAACGATAAAAGAAAACCGATGAAACACTTTATTTCATGCGGTTTTTTGAGTAACTTATTCTATTCCCACTCAACTGTTGCTGGTGGTTTGCTTGTAATGTCGTAGACGATGCGGTTGACGTGGTCGACTTCGTTGACGATGCGGACAGAGATTTTCTGAAGAACTTCCCAAGGAAGTTTGGCGAAGTCAGCCGTCATTCCATCGACAGAAGTGATAGCACGGATAGCAATGGTATAGTCATAAGTACGACCGTCTCCCATGACACCTACCGAACGAACTCCAGTATTGACCGTGAAATACTGCCACACATCACGGTCCAGGCCAGCCTTGGCAATTTCCTCACGGAGGATAGCGTCTGACTCACGGACAGTGTAGAGTTTTTCCTCGGTGATTTCGCCCATGATACGGATAGCCAGTCCAGGACCTGGGAATGGCTGACGCCACACAACCTCATCAGGCATACCGAGTGCCGTTCCTAGCGCACGTACTTCATCCTTGAAGAGGGTATTGAGCGGCTCAATCAACTCAAATTGCATATCCTCTGGAAGTCCGCCCACATTGTGGTGAGACTTGATTGTCTCAGCCGTATCCGTCCCAGACTCGATAATATCGGTGTAAAGCGTGCCTTGAGCCAGGAATTTTACATCTGTCAGCTTGCTTGCCTCGTCGTCAAATACGTAAACAAATTCATTGCCGATGATTTTACGTTTCTTCTCAGGGTCAGATACGCCAGCAAGTAAATCTAGGAAACGTTTAGAAGCGTCTACGCGAATGATATTGAGACCGAATTTGCCACCCAACATCTCCATAACCTGTTTGCCTTCATTCTTACGAAGAAGACCATGGTCAACGAAGATACAGGTCAACTGGTCACCGATTGCACGTTGCAGAAGGACACCGACAACAGACGAGTCCACACCGCCAGACAGACCCAGAAGAACCTTCTTGTCTCCAACAGTTGCACGGATTTTCTCGATTTCAGTCTCGATGAAGTTTTCCATGGTCCAGTCACCACGCGCACCACAGATACCAAAGGCAAAATTCTTCAAGATGTCATTACCGTATACGGAATGACGAACTTCTGGGTGGAACTGGATACCGTAGATGCGACGTTCGATATTTTCAATGGCAGCATAAGGGCAATCCGTAGACAGACCGACCAAGTGGAAGTCAGCTGGAATTTCCGTCACAGCGTCACCGTGGCTCATAAGAACCAATTGCTCAGAAGGAGTGTCAGCAAAAAGAGCAGACTCAGCCTTGAGTTCAAGTGTTGACTGACCATATTCACGGTTACCAGCCTCGCTAGCAGGCACCACCTTACCGCCCAATTTATGGGTAATTAGCTGCATACCGTAGCAAATCCCCAAAATTGGAATCCCCAGTTCAAAAATTTCTGAGTCAATGTCAAAGGCATTTTCCGCGTAAACTGAGTTTGGCCCACCAGAAAGAACGATACCAATCGGATTGATTTGGCGGACCTCCTCAGCAGTAATTTTGTGGTTTTTCAGTTCTGAAAAGACACCGAATTCACGGATGCGACGTGAAATCAGCTGGTTGTACTGGCTACCATAATCCAGAACGATAATTTTTTGGACATCTTGTTTTGTCATGTTTTTCCCTTTCCATTTGAAAATCATTCAAATACTGATAGCTATTTTACCATAAATACGAACATTTTCCAAACTATATTTGCCAATTATCAGTTTTCCAAACTATGGCGATTTTTTTGAAATCCCATGTTCGTTTTTTTCTAGATTTTACTCATTTTATTAAAGCAGATTACCAGTCATTGTTTGCCTGCCTTATTTTTACTCATAAAAAACAGCTGACCTTTGTAAAATTGGTCTAATTTTGGTAGACTAGACGGAGAGAGGTTTGACAAATGAAAGCAGCATATATTACCATTCACGATAAGATTAAGGAGCAGATTGACCAGGGTGTTTGGAAGATTGGCCAGCGCCTGCCCAGCGAGCGTGACCTGTCCGATGAGTTCGGCGTTTCCCGCATGACCCTGCGCCAAGGCATCACCCTCCTGGTCGAAGAAGGAGTGCTCCAGCGTAAGGTCGGTTCCGGCACCTATGTGGCCAGCACTCGGGTTCAAGAAAAGATGCGCGGCACGACCTCCTTTACAGAGTTGGTTCTCTTGCAGGGCAAAAAGCCGAGTAGCAAGCTCTTGTCTTATACTCGAACCAAACCAAATGAGAAAGAAGTTGAACAGCTAGCCTTGACCAAGGGGGAATATGTCGTCCGGATGGAACGGGTTCGCTATGCTGATAATGTCCCTGTCGTTTATGAAGTTGCCAGCATTCCGGAGCGTCTGATTAAAAGCGTTCCCAAGGAGGAAGTGACCAACCATTTCTTCAAGACCTTGACGGACAATGGCTATAAAATCGGCACCAGCAAGCAGACCATTTTTGCACGGCTGGCCAATGAGAAGGTGGCTAACTACCTAGACATCAGCAAAAATCAGCCAATTTTGGCTCTGAGACAGGTTTCCTACCTGGATGACGGCCAGGCCTTTGAATTTGTTAACAGCCAGTACGTTGGCGAACGGTTTGAGTTTTATTTGGAGAATAATTAGGAAAAGAGCAAGCAAAATAGAGCCTTTCGACTCTATTCAAAAATATAATTGTAAAGCTGAACGACTTTCTGGAAAGTCCAAGTATCTAACTGTGTGATTTTGCTGGCATTCCTAGATATGAAATCAAAAGTATAGAGTTGCATAGGATTGACGAATCTGTCGACTTTTTCTGAGTCAATCGGCACAGATAGCCCACGGCTCTCTAAAGTTTTTGCACCGTGTGTAATAGGACAGACAGCGACGAAACCTGTTGCTCGGCTGTATTTTTGACTGGAGATAACTAAAACAGGACGGCGATTCTGAATTTCCTTACCAATAGAAGTGTCAAAATCAATCCAGATAATATCCTGCTTTTGAGGAATATACTCAACCTTCATTATCGAGTAACACCTCCCCCTCAAAGTCATTTTCCATGATGAAGGGTTCCATATTGTCAAAGGGATTAGGGATTTTGGGCGCAAGAACAATCACATCGTCAACTCCTTTGTAGACAAGGAATTCTTTGCCCTCACGAATACCTAGTTCTTTAGGAATGGTTACTGCCGGTGAATTACCCACCTTACGCGTTTTCACAATATTCATAAAAGGATACCTCCGTACATCGTATACACGATTTTGACAAAAAAGTCAAAGGTTTTTGAGTATTTTCGCTCGTCTTAAAACTCTCTAAATAGACGTAAATAAAATTATGCAAACAAATGATCCGTTTTCCCACTAGAAACGGATTTTCTTATTTATTAACGCTAGAATTTTTGATATAATAAAGTTTATGGAAATTGAAAAAACCAATCGAATGAATGCCTTATTTGAATTCTACGCTGCCTTATTGACGGACAAGCAAATGAACTATATCGAGCTATATTATGCGGATGATTATAGTTTAGCAGAGATAGCTGAGGAATTTCAGGTGAGCCGTCAGGCGGTTTATGATAACATCAAACGAACCGAAAAATTGCTAGAGGACTACGAAATGAAGTTGCACATGTACTCGGACTATGTTGTGCGCAGCCAAATTTTCGATGAGATTTTGGAAAAATATCCAGAAGATGCGTTTTTGCATGAAAAAATCTCTGTCCTAACCAGCATTGATAATCGAGATTAAAAGGAGAACACATGGCTTTTGAAAATTTAACCCAGCGTTTGCAGAACGTATTTAAAAATCTGCGTGGAAAAGGAAAAATCAGCGAGAGCGACATTCAAGAAGCGACCAAGGAAATCCGTTTGGCCTTGCTTGAGGCGGACGTAGCCTTGCCAGTCGTCAAAGATTTTATCAAGAAGGTGCGTGAGCGTGCCATTGGCCACGAAGTCATCGATACCCTCAATCCAGCTCAACAAATCATCAAGATTGTCGACGAAGAATTGACGGCGGTTCTGGGTTCGGAAACGGCTGAGATTATCAAATCACCGAAAATTCCAACCGTTATCATGATGGCTGGTCTCCAAGGTGCTGGTAAAACGACCTTTACCGGTAAATTGGCCAACAAACTCAAGCAAGAGGAGAATGCGCGTCCTCTCTTGATTGCGGCGGATATTTACCGTCCAGCGGCCATTGACCAGTTGAAAACGCTAGGGCAACAAATTGACGTTCCTGTCTTTGAATTGGGCAACCAAGTTCCTGCCCTTGAAATTGTGCGCCAAGGTTTGGAACAAGCCAAAGCCAACCACAATGACTATGTCCTCATCGATACGGCCGGTCGTTTGCAGATTGACCAAGCCCTGATGGCGGAATTGCGCGATATTAAAGACTTTGTCCAACCAAATGAAATCCTCTTGGTAGTCGATGCTATGATTGGTCAAGAGGCCGCTAATGTTGCCAAGGAATTTAATGACCAGTTGGCGATCACTGGTGTGATTTTGACCAAGATTGACGGTGATACGCGTGGTGGTGCGGCGCTTTCTGTTCGTCACATTACTGGCCAACCTATCAAATTCACTGGTACTGGTGAGAAGATCACAGACATCGAAACCTTCCATCCAGACCGTATGTCATCTCGTATTCTCGGTATGGGGGATATGTTGACGCTGATTGAAAAGGCCAGCAAGGAGTACGACGAGAAGAAATCATTGGAACTGGCGGAAAAAATGCGCGAGAACACCTTTGATTTCAACGATTTCATTGACCAGCTCGACCAAGTACAAAGCATGGGACCGATGGAAGACTTGCTCAAAATGCTTCCTGGTATGTCAACCAATCCAGCTCTGGCAAATCTAAAGGTTGATCAAAAACAGATTGCTCGTAAGCGTGCCATTGTGTCCTCAATGACGCCTGAAGAACGAGAAAATCCGGATTTATTAACTCCGAGCCGTCGCCGTCGGATTGCGGAAGGTTCAGGGAATAGCTTTGTCGAAGTCAATAAATTTATCAAGGATTTCAACCAAGCAAAATCCCTCATGCAAGGCATGATGTCTGGTGACATGAGCAAAATGATGAAACAGATGGGTATTAACCCTAATAATCTTCCGAAAAATATGCCAAACAATATGGATATGTCTGCCTTAGAAGATATGATGGGTGGTAGCGGAATGCCCGATATGAGCCAACTGATGGGCGGGGCTGGTATGCCTGACATGTCATCCATGTTTGGTGGTGGGCTCAAAGGCAAGATTGGAAAATTTGCCATGGAGCAGGCCATGAAACGTCAAGTCAACAAGATGAAAAAAGCTAAGAAAAAGCGTAAATAATTCGTTCTCCACAAATAGAAAGAAGATTTGATGACACGTTCTACATTAATGCAATACTTTGAATGGTATCTGCCTGCTGATCACGACCATTGGAATCGGCTAAAAAATGACGCTCCGCATCTGAAAGAATTAGGAATTAGCCATGTTTGGACGCCACCTGCCTTTAAAGCGACAGGACCAGATGACGTCGGCTATGGGATTTATGATCTGTTTGATTTGGGAGAATTCGACCAAAAAGGCACCATTCCAACCAAATACGGAACAAAAGATGAGTATCTAGCTGCTATTCATGCTCTCAACGAACAAGGGATAGCAGTGATTGCGGATATTGTCCTCAACCACAAGGCTGGTGGAGACTACCAAGAAAGCTTCCAAGTTCGTCGGATGAACCCTGATAATCGGCAAGAAAGTCTTTCTGAGCCCTATGAAATCAAGGGTTATACTGGTTATGATTTCCAAGGTCGTAACGATGTCTACAATGATTTTAAGTGGCATTGGTACCATTTCACAGGGCTTGATTTTGATGCCGCCCACAATGAAACGGGCATTTATCAAATCGTAGGAGAGAACAAGGGCTGGGCCAATCAAGATCAGGTCGACGGAGAGCACGGGAACTACGATTACCTGATGTTCAATGACATTGATTTCAAACACCCAGAAGTAGTAGAGCATCTCAAAGATTGGGTAAAATGGTTTATCGAAACAACTCAGGTTGATGGCTTTCGGATTGACGCTGCCAAGCATATTGGGGAAGATTTTATCGCTTCCTTTATGGAATTTATCCGACAAGAAGTTAAACCTGACCTGTATGCTTTCGCAGAATATTGGAAAGACAGTGAAGTAGATAGTCAAAGTTATATCGACGGTACAGATTACCAACTTGACTTGGTGGATGTTCCGCTTCACATGAATTTCTTTCAGGCGGGTGATGAAGGGCAATCTTTCGATTTACGGACCATTTTTGATGGTAGCTTGGTGCAAACAAAGCCTGATTTTGCTGTTACATTTGTCGAAAACCATGATACACAACGTGGACAGGCGCTAGAATCAACAGTTGCAGATTGGTTTAAACCAGCTGCTTACGCCTTGATTTTGCTACGTCAACAAGGATTGCCAACCTTATTCTACGGTGATTATTACGGCATTTCAGGTGAATTTGGACAAGCTGCCTTCAATGAGATCTTGGATAAATTACTTGCTATCCGTCAGCATCATACCTACGGTCCACAGATTGATTATCTCGATCATCCAAATTGTATTGGTTGGGTTTGCCAAGGGGATAATGAGCATCCTAAAGGTCTAGCCTGCGTTATCAGCAATGCAGATGAAGGATACAAAGACATGGATATGGGAACTTTAAATGCTGGAAAAGTATTTGTAGATGCAACCGGTCATCGACAAGACACCGTTCAATTAGATGAAAATGGATGGGGGCGTTTCTATGTCAATCCAGGCTCGGTTTCCGTATGGGTAGAAGAATAACTAACAATTAAGTTTACATAACAAATATTATGCAAACTTTTTTGTAATATAAAATTAACAAAGTAATAAAGTAAACTATCTTGAGTATTAATGTCTGAAAATTGTATAATGATTACCATTAAACTATGAAAAAGGATTTAGGTATTATGCAGTATTCAAGAAGTCAATATTTTCAATCAATGAAAAAACATCCTCTCTCAATATTACTGGCAGTGGTATGGTCTTTTTAACGATTAGTTTATTTGTATTTTGGAATAAGACGATTCGACAGGCTGAAGCTACAGAATATGTAGTGGCAGATTATAGACAACAATTCATCAATACAATTGCACCATCTGCGCAGCAATTAGCCAACACCTATGATTTGTATCCATCTGTCATGATTGCACAGGCTATACATGAATCTAATTATGGACAATCTGGGTTATCAATTTCCCCGTACAATAACATATTTGGTATCAAGGGAGCATACAATGGACAATCTGTATCCCTTCAAACATGGGAAGATGATGGATATGGAAATACCTATGATATCGTTGATTATTTTCGTACTTATCCAAGTTATTATGAGTCTTTAGCTGATTACGTAAATATTGTTCGCCAACCTCGCTTTAACAGTTTTTGGCGTTCCAACACCAGTAGCTACTTGGATGCTACTAATGCTTTAACTGGTACATACGCAACAGATACAGCCTACGCTGAAAAACTTAATGATATCATTGAACTTCATGGATTGACACAATACGATGGATATTATATTAATGAGAATGTTTCGTCAGTAGCTAATTTAATTTGGAATCCATATCGCGCACAATATACAACTCAAGAGACTCTAAATCTTGATATCGCCTGGGCAAATCGCTAGAATCTTCCATTCATCTATATTTATCCGTACCACAATGAACTAATTAACTAAACCCAGCTAGACTGATTATTCCATTTAGCTGGGTTTTAATATGTAAAATGTAAAAAAGTCAGGGAAGTGCTAGTATAGTTTCTTTCAGTCTTGATAGAAGTTTAGTAATGACCTAGTTACATAATAAATATTTTAAATAATTCTATTATAATGGACATTTTTATATTTTTCCATTAAAATAGAATGATGAATAAAATGATGATGATTACTGGCCAGATTACACCTTTATCAAGCCAATCACAAACAGAAATAAACATTCTCACGATTATTAGTCGTCTAAATCAGGTTTATGCTAGTCAATTATTGACTGATTTTACTCTCCATAGAGGTGGACTGCTAGAGGCTCAAGTCAAACCCAACGCGGATTTATTGCAAATTCTTGATTATTTACATCTGTCTCTGGCCGAAGGTTATCAGTTGCAAATAGGAATTGGTTTGGGTGAGCTGGATGATGCAGTGCAGAAAACCAGCATTTTCTCAAGCAATTCTCAAGCTCAGCATGAGGCTGAGAAAGCCCTAACTTTAGTCCAGACACAAGACGATTACGGAAGTAGAGCCAACGGATTTTCTTCCGACTATCCCCATATTGACAAGGTCATTAACAGTCTTTTAGCGACCAGCGATTTTATGCGAGATCGGTGGAGTCATTCGCAAAAGCAATTCATCCTAAGATTGGTAGAGACTGGCATTTATTCTGAACATTTTAAGCAAAAATCACTAGCTCAGAAACTGAAACTCAGTCAAAGTGCCTTTACAAAACGGGTCAAATCAACAGGCATCAAGGTCTATCTCCGTAATCAAGAAACGGCTATGGAGTTAATGATGCAGTTATCAAATAAATAAAAAATAGTTTACATAATATTTAATATGCAAATTTTGGATTTTATAAATTCAAACGAAATACGATTTCATCTCCGTCAGCATCACCTGTTTCCACAAATCCAAGGAATCCATATCGTTTTCTTGCTAAATCATTGTTTTCAAGGATACATAATTCAACGGCTGAAAAACGTTTTTCTCTACGAATATTGTCTAAAAATTGATTCATAGTTTGTCGACCATAGCCCTGAACCTGGTAATGTTTATCAATGAAAAATTCTGATAGGTGATAGGCTTGGACTTGAGGTAAATCGTGATACATGATTAAACCGACAGGCAATTGATGGTCATAAATCAAATAAGCCTGGCTATTAAATTCACGGTAGGCAAAAGCTTGAGCCAGCGTGGTCATCTTATCAGCAACAAAGCCTGTCTGTGAATGAAAAATGGAAAGCGGAATTCGCCAGTTGTCAGGATTAATAGGTATGAAATTTAGCATAAATTTAACCACTGAAAAAATTTCCAGTTTTCTAGTTAATAAAGTACATTTTTATGGAAAAATAAGGGTATCTAGAAATTCCAGTTTAGCCTTGAATTAAGTACATTTTTAGCTGATTTTTCCTAAAAAAAAATTTTTTGGTTATAAAATAGAAAATCTATATAACATCTTTCCGAAAAACTATAATTTTCTTGAAACTTATATAAAACTATGGTATACTACTGGTATGATAACTAGAAAAAATTTTTGCCGAAAATATGTACTTTATAATTTCGAAATAAATGCGAAGGCTGTGAATTCTTCCAAAATACAATCCTTAATTTTAAATAAAATATCTCGGAGAAATCATCATGCGTCGTGAATTATTATTGGAAAAAATTGAGGAATTGAAAGAAATCATGCCTTGGTATGTCTTGGATTATTACCAATCCAAGTTGGCGGTTCCCTATAGTTTTACAACCCTTTATGAATACCTCAAAGAATATCGTCGTTTTTTTGAGTGGTTACAGGATTCAGATTTGGTATCTGTGGAACGGATTGCTGACATTCCGTTGGATATTCTGGAACATTTGACCAAAAAAGATATGGAAGCCTTCATTCTTTATCTGCGGGAGCGCCCCTTGCTGAACGCCAATACCACGCAGAATGGTGTGTCGCAGACCACCATTAACCGCACTCTGTCGGCACTTTCTAGTCTCTTCAAGTATTTAACCGAAGAAGTGGAAAATGATCAGGGTGAGCCCTACTTCTACCGTAATGTCATGAAAAAGGTGTCGACCAAGAAGAAAAAAGAAACCTTGGCTGCCCGGGCGGAAAATATCAAGCAGAAACTCTTTTTGGGCGACGAGACCATGGAATTTCTGGAATACGTGGACACAGAATACGAAAATAAACTCTCCAACCGTGCAAAATCTTCTTTCCGAAAAAATAAGGAGCGTGATTTAGCCATTCTTGCCCTGCTCTTGGCCTCTGGCGTCCGTCTGTCTGAGGCCGTCAATTTGGACCTCAAGGATGTTAATCTGAAATTGATGATTATCGAAGTCACTCGAAAAGGTGGTAAACGGGATTCTGTTAATATTGCTGGCTTTGCCAAGCCCTATCTGGAAGCCTATATGACCATCCGGCAGCAACGCTACAAGGCAGAAAAGACTGACGTCGCATTCTTTCTTTCCGAATATCGTGGGATACCCAATCGCATGGATGCCTCTTCTATTGAAAAAATGGTTGCCAAGTATTCGGCTGATTTCAAAATTCGTGTAACGCCCCACAAACTCCGCCACACACTTGCGACCAGACTCTATGATGCAACCAAGTCGCAGGTCTTGGTCAGCCATCAACTGGGGCATGCCAATACGCAAGTTACTGATTTGTATACCCATATTGTCAATGATGAGCAAAAAAATGCATTGGACAAACTATGATTTACATAATTTGTTTTATGCAAAAGTCAATAACAAATCTACTAATTAGTGAGTTAATGCTTGATTTTTGTCGATATTGTATTAAAATATAATTATGAAAATCGTAAAATTTGTTATTGGAATCACAATCATGGCCATTGCTGTTGCCATGTCAAAAATATCCCTGCTCGGCACGTCGCCAATTGCTGCTGTGCCCAACGTCGTCTCAGAATCTATGGGTTCATCCATCGGTCTGAACACGGCGCTCTTCTTAGCCCTGCTAGTTGTTATTCAGCTCGTCTTGGCTAGTCCAAAGAAGATGAGCGAGGCAATTCCTTACCTCATTCAGTTAATACCCGGAACCTTGTTTGGCTTGTTTATTAACTTTTTCTACGGTCTGCTCGCTCCAATCTTGTCCAGTAAATCTTATCCAGTCCAGTTGATTGTCTTGATTATCTCTGTCTTTATCTTGGCAATCGGTGTCATTGTTGAGGTCAATGCGGATACGATTGTCATGCCGGGCGAAGGGTTGCCCAAAACAATTGCCCAAGTGACCAATAAACCATTTTCTAGCGTCAAATTGGCCTGTGATATTGGAATGGTTGTAACAGCGCTTCTTCTCTCTTTCCTCTTTGGTAATCCATTTCTAGGAATTCGCGAAGGAACAATTATTGCCATGCTCTTCACTGGACCAATTATCTCGCTCTTGCAACAACTTGCTTTCAGAAGAAAAAAATGAGGTTGTACTTCCAATCTCATTTTTCTATGCCAATTTTCTAATCGGAATTTACTACTAAAAACGAGACCAAGAAATCCTAGTCTCGTTTAGCTTCATTCTTAAAATCGTTTTTCAACAGTTTCATCGCTGAAGGCTTTGCTATTGTTGCCCAGTGCAGCGACTTTACCATCCACTGCGACTTGGTCTAAACGACCGCCTTCTTCCATAGTGACAGTTGTAACATTATCACCGTGGCTAAGGATAGAGCCTTTGACATGAAGTTTATGAAGGTAACCGCCATCTTTGATAGAAAAGGCATGGGCTGGAAGATCCACGTTGACACCTTTTACAAGAGATTGGCCAACACCACCGTGGGTTGTAATATCGCCTTCAATATGCAGTTCACCGACTTCTTTGGAAATTTGAATACCAACAGCACCGTCATTGTAGGTATTGATTTCAGCAAAATGACCGACTTTCAAGGTACCATCGTATTGATTGTAGGCGCGAGCTCCGACACCGTAGGTAGAAATGGCTTTTTTCGCTTGGAAATCATTGACTTTACCGAAGTTTACGAAACCAACACCAGATTGACCGTAGGAAATCACTTCATCTTCTACGACCCATTTATCAACAGTTCCCCAAGCATCCAAGACCATGTCATTGACGCCGTAAGTAACGGTTTTACCGAGCTGATACAATTCGTGAACATGGGCACCATAGACAACAAAGACACCACCGGTGATGAAATCTGCCGCACCTTGAGGAAGGAGACCAGTAGAATAAACTGAACCCAAGACCATTTTATCCATCGCAACTTGACCACCAGCATCATTGAAACCTGAAATAAAGACACCAGATCCGATGACAGGTTGACCGTCTTGACCGATGTTCAATTCACTGATAGCTGCTGTAATCTTACTGTTAGCATCGGGGTTAAAATTGTAAAGGGTATAAGCACCTTGCAGGACGTTTACGCCATATTTTTGTGGTTGCTCAAGGTAGGTGCGCGTATCTGCTTTGCGAACCAAGACGTTGTGTGTGTCGACATGTGCAGTCATGGTTGGTGCACGGAAAATCATTGAAATTTGACCGTCCACGATCAAGTTTTCAAGTGAAATCTGACCAAAGTTGTCACGAACTTGTTGTGGCACAAGTGAAATAGCTTTCTTATCTTGAAGAGCTGAGATTGTTAAATCAGAAATCTTAGCATCACCTTTCAAGATAAAACCATCAGAATGTGAAAAGAATACAGTTGGCAGAACGCCATTTTCTTGTGCTTGACCTTTGATGTCGATACCAGCTGGAAGATAGATGGAACTTGCAAAAGTCATGGTACGTGTGATAACAATTTCTTTTTCATTATTGTCCAAAGCGTTAATTAATTGAGTAGGATTTGAAACGAGTGTCATGTTAAGTACCTCACTTTCTTTCTGTAAGTCTATTTTATCACTAATTATTGATAAGTCAAGCATTTTGTGTGAAAATTTAAGAAAAAATCTTGTAAATGTTTTCAAAACTGCTTAAAACTAGCCAGAAAAACACCAAAAAGCCAACCAAGTGGCTGACTTTCATCTAATTATGCTAATTCTTTTAATTTGGTCTGATTAACAGCTGGATAGCCGTCCAAGAATTCAGACAAACGTTTCAAAATGCTCGGCATATAACCTGATTGGTCGTTTTCAATTTGAAGGACCAGGAGCGGTTCGTGGAGACTCATGCGGAGAAGGAACCAGCCGTCTCCATAAGGGTCTGTTACATCAAAGCGCACTCCTTCTTCATTCTCTGGATTGAAAATAAAACCGGCAATGGATGTCGCTTGCAAGTCGGCAATGACTTGCTCACCTAGCGCGCGATAATCTTCAACCTCCAACTTAAAGCGCACTTCCTGCGTTTCTAAAGGTTGTTTCAGCTGTGCAATCAAATCATCCAGGGACTTGCCGTCCTTTTGCAACTGAGGCAGAAGCATGAGAATTTTGGCAGCCACATAGGTACCATCATCCAAGAAATAATTTTCCTTAAAGGCTGCATGACCTGACGTCTCGATAGCCAATTGACAATCTACACCAGCTTGGTTGGCAGCAATGGCGCGATTGATCACATTACGATAACCTGAAATATAGCGAATTTGCTTGCCACCCAGACTTTCGATAAAATCTTTTAGGTGTTCTGAGGTTGGGGAATTGGTCACAATACTCGTACCCGGATGCTCGGACAAGGTAATTTGAGCCAAGACAGCAATTAGATTGTTACGGTTGAGAATTTGTCCTGACTTGGTAACCAAGGCAGCGCGGTCCACATCTGTATCAAATATAATGCCTAAGTCGGCACCTTGTTTAAGTACTGCTTGACGAATACTTTCCATGGCCTCTTTGTTGTCGGGATTTGGGACATGATTAGGGAAGGTGCCGTTCGGTTCTAAAAACTGTGAACCCGTTGTATCAGCTCCCAGCTCGGCCAAAACTTTTTCCGCAAAGAAACCGCCTGCACCATTTCCAGCATCGATGATGATATTGAGTCCGGTCAATGGCTTGTCTTGACCATCGCAGGCTGTACGAATTTTATCAACCAAATCTTGGGCATAAGGCGTAATCAGATCCGCATGGGTCAGACTTCCCAGACTTAAGGCTGGGAATGCCTCTGTATGCGACAAGATATAGTCAATATCCTCGTGTTCCGCTCCGCCATTTTGCGAAAAAATCTTGAGACCATTAAAATAATAAGGCAGATGGCTGGCAGTAATCATCACCCCTGCGTGGCAGGCAAACTGCGGATACTGGGTGCTCATGAAGAGAGCTGGCGTTGTGGCCATACCAAAGTCAATCACCTGAACCCCCAGACCAACAGCTTCTTCGATAAAAGCATCTGCCAAATCTGGACCGCTCAGACGGCTATCACGACCAATACCAATGGTCAATTTTCCTTCTTTATAGAGAGTGGACAATTCCTGATTTTGGGTCAGCCAATGAATCAACCCTCTAACAATTTCCTTGGTTGCTTGGGGCGTCAATTTAACAGCATATTCGTCAGTAGCAATGGCAATCCCGCGAATGTCGGATCCATTTTGCAAAACATGATGAGACATAAAAAACCTCCAATGAAATACTATCCTTAGTATAGCACTTTTGGAGGCGGTTGCAAACTCTTAATCTGATTTAAATATCCGCACATTTGTCCCAACTTCAACCTGACTGTCCACATCAATATCTAATTCTAGCTGGTGCAAGACGCGCTTGGTGAGATAGAGGCCAAAACCAGTGGCTTTCTGGTGTTCACGTCCATTATAGCCCGTAAAACCTTCGTCAAAAAGGCGCGGAATATCCTCTGGTAAAATGCCTAATCCTGTATCAGAAATCGTGATTCCCTTGTCCAAGGCAATGGTCACTGAACCACCTGTTTTGTTATATTTCAGGGCATTGTCTAAGACTTGCGACAGGGCAAAACTAAGCCACTTTCTGTCGGTTTTCAGTAGCCAATTTCCATTGATGGTCACTGAAATGTCCTTTTGCAAGAACTGATTGCGGTATTTTTTGACCAAATCTACCACTACTTCTCTCACTTCCACCTGCTCAAAGCGAAAATCGCTGGCATGGTTGGTCAGTTTGAGGTAGTTGAGGAGATTTGCCATGTAATTATCCAAGCGTAAGAGCTGGTGATCGACATCCTGCTGGTTGAGATTGTCAGTCTGGCTCATCAAAGACAGGGCAGCCAGAGGCACTTTCATTTGGTGAGACCACATTTTAACCATAGCTTGCAGGTCTTCTTCTCGTGACTTATAGACCAAAAGCTGCTCCCGCGTCGCCTCCTTCTCCGCTTCAATCAAGTTGAGATAGGCAAGGTCCACAGGCTTATTAAGCAGGGGTAGTGCTTCTTCATGGACATAGTCTTCCAAGGCTCTCATGCGGTTGCGAAACTTCCAGAAAAGCCCTGCAGTCAGAAGGATTAAGAAGGTTAGGGACAATAGCAGAGCGTTTTGCAAGAATTCGGTGGGCAGTTGATAGAGAAAGAAAAGCAAGATAAAACTAGTAGCCAGAACAATGTAGGAGATGTAAAAACTACGGTATTCTCGGATAAATTTTGCTATCATTTGACCAGGTACCCCACGCCACGAACCGTATGAATACGTTCAAAACCGACCTCGCTCACCTTCTTACGCAATCTGGTCATGTTGACATTGAGTGTATTCTGGTCGATAAATTCTTCATTTTCCCAGAGTTTTTCCAAGAGTTCCTCCTTGCTAACAATCTGCCCTTGTCTTTCTAGCAAGGCGGACAAAATCTTGGTTTCCGTAGGTGACAATTGAACCTGTTCCGATTCGTTTGAAAATCGCCCGTCTAAACTAAGCTGGAATTGGTCGATAGACAAATCAGTTGATTTGCTGAATTGATTGACCCTACGCAAGAAGGCACCGATTTTGGCATCCAAAATTCCCAGTGAAAACGGTTTGGATACAAAATCATCGCCACCCATGTTCATAGCCATGACCGCATTCATCTCATCATCGCTAGAGGAGATAAAGATAATGGGCATGGTCATGGTTTTACGGATTTCTGTCGTCCAATAAAAACCGTTGTAATAGGGTAGGCTTATGTCCATCAGCACCAAGTCTGGTTTGATTTCTGCCACTTCCTGACTGACAGCACGGAAATTCTGCACACTTTCTACCTGATAAGATTTTCCCAAATGCTGCTTCAAGAGTTGGACAATCATCTCATCATCTTCAACAATATAAATCTTCTCTTTTTTCATCATCTTCATTCTGCAAAAGCCAGGAAACAGGTCTTGGCTTTCTATATACTTCCATTTCTCATTTTTAGACTTGTCAAAATCAATTTGTCGATTTCAATACTGACGATCACCCTGTAATTGCCGATACGATAGCGCCATTGGCCTGAACGATTGGCAGTTAAGGCTTTTCCGTATTGTCTGGGATTGTCGCACCCGTCAATATGCTTGTAAAGATACCGCAAAATCAAACTTGCAGCCGTTTTATCCATCTTTCGAATTTGCTTTTGAGCCTTAGCAGACAAAATAACCTTATAACTCAATGCCCAACTCCTCAGCCATTTGTTCTAATGTTATCGGTTCAATGCCATTCGCCAAGTCTTCTTGGTATTCTGCCCAAGCAAGGTCTGCCACACGCGCATCGTATTCGTCTTCAAGGGCTTCAAGGGTTTTAGTCCGAATGAGTTCTGACAAACTGACACCTTCAAACTTTGCCATAGCCTGCATAAAAAGCTTGTCCTGCTCAGAAACTTTCAATGTAATAGCTGCCATTTTCTCACCTTTTCTAGTATTCATTTGGTATTACCATTGTAACACCACTTCCCTGAAAAAGCAAGAAATCCCGCATAAGCGAGACTTCTTCTACCGTTCAATAATGCGATAATAGGTGCGACTAGTCCACTTGTAAATGACGAAGTAAATCAGAGCAACTGCAAGCAAAGTAATTCCGCTGACCGTATAAATCATAAGAGATGAGGTAACCCCAAAGGTCAGTAGCATTTGCTTCAGCATGACCAAGGATACCACAAAATGCACAGTTGCCATGACCAAAGGCATAAAGAAGACCAAAAGTGTTTGAGAGTTGATGGTCTTTTTGACAGCTGCTGCACTCATGCCCACTTCTTGTAAAATCTTGTAGGATTTCTTGTCCTCATGCCCTTCTGAGTACTGCTTGTAGTAGATAATCAAGGCTGCACCCAGTAGGAAACTAATGCCCAACAAGAAGCCTGTAAAGAGGAAACCGCCTGTAAAGCCCATCAGTGAATTGTTGAAATCCGTACGTTGCATAACATTTCCAAGATATTCTCCATTTTCATCGAGAATTTCATATATTTCACCAGATTGCTCTCCAAGAGAGAGTACCTCTTCATCCGTCAAATCGGTAAAGACACGGTAGTCCAGACTGACTTGATAGCCTTGCGGATTATTGGACTCATAATACTCACGAACAGTATTCAATACAGTGTCATCACTGACTACCATGACGGCGGCAATTAGCGTATTAGTAATATCAGGGAAAATAGCTGTATCAAGATTTACTACATTCTCGAAAGTACTATCTCCCAAAGTGACTTTCTCTAGCAACGGCATTTCACTTGGACGGATAAAGGCAACTTGATTGGCAGCCAGCTCTGGCAGGTCATTGCCCAACTTCCGGAAATCATCTTGGGTGACGAAGTAGGTAAAGGCTATTTTGCTAAAGTCTGGATTGGCAATGGTTTCTGGACTAATGACAATCTCCTTCCCACCGTCATAGACCAGACCAGCTTGGTAGGTCAGGTAGGACAGACTATCTTCCGCTTTTTCTGGAAAATGGCTGAGCACCGATTGCTGATAGGCACTTTCACCCTGACTTCTATCCGCAACTTTGTAGGTAATAGATGTTTCCTTTGGATAAAGACCACTTGTCATGCTTGACATGCCAGTATAAAGTGAAGTCGTTGTTGCAATGGTCACAAAGGCCATGACTACAAGTAACGTAATATTGGCCAAACCCGTTGCGTGCTGCTTCATCCGAAAAATCATCTGCGAAGTCGTAATGAAATGCTCTGGCGTATAGAAATACCGCTTGTTTTTTCGACGAGCCTTCAAATACCAAGTCATAAAGCTGATGTAGAACAGATAGGTCCCCGCAATAACAAAGAGCACAGCGATAAAGAACCGAAAGATAAGAGCTACACCTTCTGCTTTAGATGAAAGTGATAGGTAGTATCCAATACCCAGTCCCACTACACCAAGAGCAGCTAGAAGAACATTGCCTTTTGGCTCCTTCTCCCCTTTCTCACTAGCTCGGAACAAAATCAGCGGACTGGTCTTACCAATGGTCCGAATGGCTAGCAATTCCAAGAGAAAGAAGATACCAGCAAAGAGAAAGGCGGTCATGACAAAGGCCAAAGGGGCTATTCCAAAATGCAAATCACTATAATGTGTTATATTGACAAAAATCAAGTAGAGAACATTTGCAAACACACCAGCTAAGACAGAACCAAGAACCACAACTAGCAAGAAAATCATCATCAATTCTAAGCTGGCTATCAAGGCTACTTTTTTCTTGTTCATCCCCAGCATGTTATAGAGACCAAATTCTCTCGCCCGTTGTTTCATCAGGAAATTAAAACTATAAATCTCCATAATGACCGAGAAAATGGTCAGAATAACAACGCCAAGACCGATAGAAACGGCACCAGAGCCCATGGTCTCCATAACTGGACTTAGCATGAGTAAGAACATGGAACAAATCAGAGTAAATAGCACAAGACTGGCTAAAACGAATGGAGCAAAAACACCCATGGATTTTCGGATATTTTGCCCAGCAAGTTTGAGGTAAAACATCTACTCACCCCCTAAAAGTGCAGACATATTGAGCGAAATTTCCTTGGCAAAGTCTTGATTGCTCTTGCCTGCCTTGTATAGTTGATGGAAAATGCGACCGTCCTTGATAAAGAGAACCCGTTTGGCATGGCTGGCTGCGTTGGCTGAGTGGGTCACCATGAGAATGGTTTGTCCATCTAGGTTGATGTCCTCAAACAAATTCAGCAAGTCTTCCGAATTGCGGTAATCTAGGGCAGCTGTCGGTTCGTCCGCTAGGACAATCTGTGGCTGGGTAATCAAACTACGAGCAATGGCCACGCGCTGCTTTTGTCCACCAGAAAGTTCAAAGGGACGTTTTTTCAGCAAATCTTGAATGCGTAATTTTGGAGCTAAAGCTTTCAAACGTTTTTCCATTTCCTCATGGCTGGTACGTGCCAATACCAGAGGTAAAAAGATATTGTCTTGGATGGACAGGGTGTCCAAGAGATTAAAATCTTGGAAGACAAAGCCAAGATTACGCAAGCGAAAATCGGCCAGCTCGCTCTCCTTGATTTTGGTAATATCTTGATTGTTCAAAAGAACAGAGCCACGAGTTGGCTTGTCCAAGGTTGCTAGAATATTGAGCAAAGTCGTCTTACCTGAACCACTTTCCCCCATGATAGCGATAAACTCGCCCTCTTCTACCTTAAAATCCACATCTTGCAAGGCACGAGTTTCCTCTTTTGAAAAGCGCGTACGGTAAACTTTTTCTAAATGATTGATTTCTAATAACATACAAACTCCTAATTGTTTTCTTTGGATAAATCAACTTCATCAAGTAATGCTTGATAGTCGATTCGGTCTGACTCAGCAATATTATCTTCTAAATCCACCTTATAATAACCATCCTGGACACCGATGGCCCAGTCATTGCTGGATGTTACATAGAGATTATTCAAGGACACTGTCTTTTTCACTGAACCCTCTTCTTTGACAACGGGCCATTCCATAAACTTAACTTCTGTTCCTTGAATACTATCTTCGGCAACTTCCTGTTTGCTAACGGCATAGTCTTTTCCCTTGTAATGGAAAGTTTGATAGCCCTCATCAAAGCTAAGGCCTGCTGAAGAGGAAGAACAAGCAGCTAACATTATACTGCCCAAAGCCAGCAAGCCAAATATCTTCTTTCTCATCGTTTCCTCCTTCTAGTATGCCATAAATCGCATACTTTGCAAATCATGGTCTAGCTCTTCCAAGAATGTAGCTTGTTCCATGAGTTCAATCTTCTCTTTTTCTGAGAATACCTTTTCTTCTATTCTCTTTGCTTGTAGAAATTTGAATGACATATGATTTCCTTCTTTCTGTTTCTTATGAGTTTATTATAGAAAATATTACTACCTCGCTCCCTTACAGTTCTGATATGATAACTTACAGCTTTGTAAGAAAATGAAAAGACACCATTTCTGGCGTCTTACAGTTAGTTTTATTTTGTTAGACCAATGTAGGCAATCATTTCATCCAACTCTTCCTTGCTCTCTGTCACAAGGAGGTAGGCATCATTTCCTTGCAATTCTGCAAAGGCATCTGGCATGCGTTTGACGGTTTTAATCTTACCAGCGAATTTCTGATGAATATCATCTGCTGAGTGAACATAGTCTGTTGTATCACGACGTGTGGCTACCAAGCAGTATTGAGGTTCAAAACGACGTTCTTCTACTGTACCACCTGTTACGACATTGGCATAATCCTTAAACAAATCAATGGAATGTGCGTAGTTATAGGCTTCTACGGTAAATCCACCAGCCATACGGTTATTGTACTCAATGGCGATGTAGTCATCCCCTTCCTTGAAAAATTCAATATGGAAGAAACGTTCTCTCATACCAAATGCCTTGATAATAGCTCTGCCATATTCCACCAACTTAGGATCCAGCTCTTTCTCGATAAAGTAGGCATTGTCCTTCTTGGTTTGCATCAACTCAAACGGTGTGTGAGTATAGGTCAAGCCTGTTTCAAAAATAACATTGCCGTCATGGTCTAACAAACCATCATAAGTAGTGATAATACTTGAATTGACGAATTTTTCAAAGAAATAGACAGTGGTTCTATCCCAGTTTTCAATAAATCGATCAAAATCTTCTTTATTCTCGATTTTGAAGGTACCAGATGCACCAACACCATTATCTGGCTTAGCAATCATGGGGAAACCAACATTCTTCAAGGCTCTACCAAAATCACGTTCTGTTTTGACAACAACACCAGGAACGACTGGAACACCTGCTTTTTTGAAATATTTTTTCATCTCAGACTTAAATTTAGTCTTTTTCAGGTGTTTTGGCTTAGCTCCAAAGATATTAAATTGTTCACGGAGAGCCGCATCATTTTCAAGCCAATGCTCATTGTGGGATTCCACACGGTCAATAGGGCCGTGCTTGTATATCAAGAAGGCAGCTGCACGCTTGACTTCATCAATATTTTCCAAATCTTCCACACGGAAGTATTCTGTAAGGGCATGGCGGAGCTCCTCAGGCAGTTGGTCGTAGGGTTCTTGCCCGATACCTAGAACCGTAACGCCTTCTTTTTTAGCCAATTCAATGGTAAATGGTTGGAAATTTTCTGGATAAAAAGGGGAAATAACGAGATAATTCATAGGCAGTCCTTTCTAATTTTTATAGTCCGATGGAGTGAAGGAAGAATGGCATTTGCTTTCTCCACCATACCCAATCGTGAGCCACATCTGTGCCCCAAGTGTCAAACCAAGCTGGGATATTCTTCTCTTCAAATGCACGTTTCAGATTGTAGAAAGAGTCTAAACCATCTTGTTCCCAGTCACCCAATCCTGTGCAGACGATGATATCTGCTTGGCGGTATTTGTCGATAAACCAACCATCATTTTGGTTCCAGATATAGTCTGCTGGTGAATTTTGATAAACTGCATCATCATGACCATAATCATGGTTGTTGTTGAAGAAACGAGCATCATAGACACCTGAAAGGGCGATGACTTTTGTAAATACATCTGGATGCTGGAGGAAGAAATTCAGCGCGTGGTAGGCCCCCATTGAGCAACCAGTTGTCATCATACCATCAAACCAACCAGTCTTATGCTTGATAAACGGAATTGCCTCTTCAATCACATAACGCTCATAGGCACGGTGAGCCTCTGCCTTGTCATGGATGGATTTCCAATCCGCCAACCAGCTTTCTTTATCGTGACTGGTTAGAGTGAAAAATTGAACATGACCAGCCTCGATGGAACCACGGCAAGCTTCAATCATTCCAAAATCTGCGAATTCATTGTACGAACCGCCTGATGAGGCAAAAACAACTACTGGAATACCCGCGTGACCATATCTGTTCACATTCATTTCTCGACCAAGATGGCCAGACCAGTGACTTAAAAATTCTACATGCATATTCATTCTCCTAACTAATTCTTTACATTACCACTTTTCGCTTAAAAAGCGCAAGCAATCTGGCAAATAAGCTGCCCAGGCTTCCTCATTATGGACGGCACCAGAAACAACTTCCAAGGCGATATTGTCCAAATCAACGCCTCCCGCTATCAATTGACGATAGTAGGTCAGCGAGGAATTGATATAGGCCTGTTTGATATTACCTGCCATGAGGGTCTTGTCGGTATCATCTGCTTCTTCTGTTCCAACGTAGATATAAACTCGTTGATTTTTATCCAGTGCTTGTCGCTCAATATAGCGGTCAAAGGCTTCTTGATGGAGCCAGTTAGCTGATGAAAATACTCCCAGACAGCCAATTTGGTCCTGATAGGCCAATCCCATAAACTGAGTGATATTACCGCCAAGTGATGAGCCAATCATGGCTGTGTGAGCCTTGTCAGGCTTGGTGCGATAGGTTTGGTCAATGAAGGGCTTGACCACATCCATGACAAATTCAGCATACAGGGTCCCTTTCCCACCAAACTGAATACCAGGAATGCCCATCTCACTATACTTCCAAGCAGCATATTCATGCATGCGCTCCAAACCATCATTGTCTATGGCCACAATAATCATTTTTTCAATATCAGGATTTCGTTTGATAGTTGGAATCACCTTCCAGGAATGTCCTGAAAAGGCTTCTTTACTATACAAGACATTTTGTCCGTCATGAAAATAGACAACTGGGTAGGTTTTATCCACATCTTCCTCATATCCTTTTGGCAATAAAACACGGACTCGGCGTTTTCTAGCAGTAAATGGAACTTCCAATTCATGCGTTTTCATATCCAAATAAAAGTAGGACTTATTCATTGCTATCTCTTTCTAAACAGTGTTTTTAGTATTATACCACAGATTTTCTGAAATATTCAGAAAATTTAGTTATATTACGTCATTTTTCGGATTATCCGAACAATTTTTGCTCAGTTTTCAAGTGTTCCTCGTAGACTCGACGGTAACGTTCCAGTTCTTTCAGTTCACGACTGGTCAGATTTTCAAATATAGCCAATTCAATCCTGTCCTTATCACGTCGCCAGGTCGCAACCAATCGTCCCTTGTAGAAAACAACTGGTTTGACAATGCCTGTCAGCGTATAAATCTGCCGAATATGCTTGGGATCAAAGAAGGGATTGGCTTTCTTTTCGTAACCTAGCAAAAGTTGGTCAAAACCTGCAATGAAGAGGCAGTCTGGTACTTCTGCTTCTTCTAATTTTCCTAGATAGAAGCGTTCTTCCCCTGCTACTTCTATAGTTTTCAAATCCAATTGTTTCATCCAATTTAGGACCATAGATTTATTTTCCTTGAAGTAGTAACGGGCATCCGCTAAGCTGACAGGACCAAAACCTGAAAAATACCGCCGTGCGATTTCCAGCTCTGCTTTTTCCCGTGAAAGTGGCTGAAAGTCTGTCAGGCGATGAAAACGTTTGGCACCGTACTCCTGATAGACTTCCCCACGCTCGACCATGTAGCGAAAAAGGCCTCCCCAAGCGTTGAAAACCTGCTTCTCCTCTTCCTGCGTCATCTTTTCCGCACGACAGAGGATTTTCAGCTCCTCTCGGGTCATAGGGGCTTGTTCCAAGGCTTCTAGGATGAGCCGATGATACTTCTGCTTAGTTTGAGGTGAAAAATCATCGCGGCCGACGGTTTGAAGATAGTCGGTACTAGCCATCCGTCCCTCGTGGATATAGAGGGGGATTTCCGACTTGAGATAGGCATGAACCGTTCGCCGAATGGACCACTGGCGTGTCAGCTCCTCCTGCCAGCTACCCTCGTGAAAATCCTCCGCTGTCATTCGGTTACGAAATCCGACATGAACATAGGGTTGAAACTGAGCCTGTAAGCCATTGAGATTTTGGCAAATCTGCTGGACAGACTGGGGGGCTAATAAGCCCTGCTTCTGCAAGATAATCCCCTTCCAAGTATCGTGATTCATCGTGTTTCTCCTTCGGGTTTCTAACCCCAGTATAACACAAAAGACACCCGAAGGTGTCTGGAGATAGCTGATTATCTTAGTAAGACAAAAACTCTTCCAAGTCCTTGAGGGAACGCTCTGCTATTGCCTCATAACGCTCTTTCTTATCGCGGATACGCGGTCCGTCCAGCTCCTTGATGATACCAAAGTTAACATTCATAGGCTGGAAGTGCTTGCTTTCCGTGTGGGTGATGTAGAATGGCAGAGCACCGATGGCAGTGGTCTGTGGGAAGATAACTGGTTCTTCGCCACGGAAACGGCGTACAGCATTGATACCGGCCACTAAGCCAGAGGCAGCAGACTCAACATAGCCTTCTACACCTGTCATTTGACCTGCAAAGAACAGATTTGGATTTTTCTTGGTCGCAAAGGTCTGTTCCAATAAGTTTGGCGAATCCATGTAGGAATTACGGTGCATAACACCGTAGCGGACAAATTCTGCATTTTCGAGTCCTGGAATCATCTGGAAGACCCGCTTCTGCTCACCCCACTTGAGATGGGTTTGGAAGCCTACGATATTGTAGAGGCTACCTGCTGCGTTGTCCTGACGGAGTTGGACCACAGCGTAAGGTGTCTTGTATTCACCGTCACGAGGTCCCTTGTAATCTTCTGGATATTCCAGACCAACTGGCTTCATTGGGCCATAGAGCATGGTTTTGATACCACGTTTGGCCATGACTTCAATAGGCATACAGCCCTCAAAGTATTTTTCTTTTTCAAAGGAGTTGAGCGGTGCTTCCTCTGCAGAAATCAAGGCCTCATAGAAAGCGGTGAACTGCTCCTTGTTCATCGGAGCATTGAGATAGGCAGCCTCTCCCTTGTCATACCGGGACTTGAGATAGACCAAGTCCATGTTAATAGTCGAGCTATCCACAATTGGTGCTGCCGCATCGTAGAAGTAAAAACCGTCGCCACCATTGAGCGCGTGAATCTTCTCCGCCAAGGCGTCTGACGTCAAAGGCCCTGTCGCAATAACTGTGATAGCATCTTCAGGGATTTCTGTAATCTCACCGCGAATGACCTCAATCAGTGGGTGGTTGTGAATCTCATCTGTGACCGCTTGGGAGAAATTCTCACGGTCCATAGCCATAGCACCGCCAGCAGGCACACGGTGAGCCTCACCAGCCCGCATGATAATGGAATCCAAGCGACGCATTTCTTCCTTGAGAAGACCGACAGCGTTGGTCAAACTATCACCACGGAAAGAGTTAGAACAAACCAACTCCGCAAACTTGTCGGTCTTGTGCTGGGGCGTTGGCTTGACACCACGCATCTCGTAGAGTTTAACAGGAATGCCACGCTTGGCAATCTGATATGCCGCTTCTGAGCCGGCCAAGCCAGCTCCGATAACGTTAATATGGGTTTGAGACATGAAACTAATACCTCTAGCCAGACTATCTGACTACTGTTTGGGAATGACCCAAAACAGAACCTTTCTAAATTTTTTAACCTATCTAGTATATCAAAAAATGGCTGGAAAATACAAAAACTACTCTCATGGAGATGAAAGTAGTTTGATGGAATTTACATAATATTATTTACGCAAACAGCACCTGATAGATTTAACTGTTACTCTAGTCCATCTAGTAAACTAGTTCTGAAATATCCTCAATGACTTCAAACTTCCATCCTAAATCTCGATAAGCTTGAATCTCCTCTGGAGAATACGGGAAAGTGTTCAAAAGTATAGCATCTATACCTAGCTCTTGCGCGATTGCAATATCTGTAGTCAAATCATTTCCGATAAGAACCGTCTCAGCAGGATCTAACTGATTTTCATTCAAAACACCTTGTAAAAATTCTGGTTCAGGTTTTTTGATTCGATAATCAGAGGAAATGTAAATACTTTCAATATATTCAGCACAACCTGTTATTTCAATTTCAGCCTGCGTAAAAACACGTTGAGCATTGGACAATAAATAGAGATGATTCCCCTTATCCTTTAGATAAGCAAGTGTTGACAAGGTATTGGCATAAGTCGTCAATTTCTCACGTGACAGGACTCTAAATATGGAAGCCACCACTTGACCAAATGTTTTTAAATCTGCTGGTTCATTCTTAGTTGGACGGCGGTATTTTTCATCCGTTAGTAATTGAATAAAGACTTTCTCAAGGTCAATTTCAACGTTTTCATAGGGACTAATCCGAATCAAATCTAGCTCGGCCTCACTGGCCTTTTCTTGAAAGGAACTTCTTAACTGACGTGCACCATAGGTACAGCCAAAAGAATGGTAAATCTCAGCTAACTTTTCCCACAATTCCAACTTGTTTTCATCCGTTATAATATCTACCAAGGTACCATAAAAGTCAAAAATATAATTCTTGTATCTTTTCATGAAACTTTCTCCAACAATCATTATATACTATTATACCGAAAACTGAAATCGTTTGCAATAAGAACTTCGTCATCTTTAATGAATTATAAAAAATATTTTATATAACGAATCTACTAATAATAAATCTAACATTTTAAAAGGTAGATCAGCTTATCAAAATATTTCGAGTGAAAGTTGTATTAAAGAACAAGTGATTATCTTTTTCAAGATTCTTTCTAAGTCAAGTAAATCTCACTTTCACTTAAATGTATTTGAAATGACACTAACTAATCTATCAATTCCATTCTCAACTCCCCAGCTTACACTAGCACTAAGAGCCATTGCAAGTATCGGGTGCTTTTCAAAGAAAGTTTGATGGTTATCAACTTTTCCGACTTCTTGTACCTCATTTAAAATTGTCACTAATTCTGTCTGTTCTTCTTCATCTAATGTCCTAGAGTACTCTCTGATATTCTCAAATACTCTCTCAATTTCCATCTCAGTATAGGTAATGTTTAACGCATTATTTTGTCCACCAATCTGTGAGTTTATCAAATCTCCATTAACAGAAACATGAGTACTATTATCTTGATGATATTCGTTAAAGTTTAGTGCTGCTTTAGAGGAATCTAGTTGTGTTGGAAGGATAACAGGCTTTATCTTCTTATTAGCTCTCTTCACCATTTTATTCGTTTCTCTGATTAAATTTCTCTCAATATCTCTGAATTGACTTTGCAAACTTTTTGCCATTTATACCTACTTTCTATACTTCAAAATTTCTTACAATCTGTTTTTCTTCTTCTTTCAAATCAAACAAGTCCATAACCAAGTCATCAATCTTTAGATTGAGCTGGTGAACTATGTCAGTGTCAGGAGAATCTTTTTTCATTTCTTCCATCAGTTGCTCAACAACTTGTGCTATGTCTTCTTGCTGGGAATCAGTAGCATCTGGAATTGGGAAATCTCCTAGTTCATTAACTTTGAACTGTGGGAATAGGCGACGTTGGAATTTATCAAACTTCATGAAAAACCAAAGAGAGATTAAGCGAGAGTTCAAAATACCCAACAGATAAAACGGATTAACCTGAATATCTGTAATAACCATGGAGTTTAAGTCGTTAATAACATCACTATCAGTATAAACTGCTTCAACAGCATAAGTTGATTTACTTGGAATCTGACGAACTAAAATTCGTGGTTTTTCAAAAATTTCTTTATCTCTTGGTGCAGCTAAATTTTCACCATATTTGACATATTCGCCATTCCAAGTCAGTTTATAGCGTGACACATTCTCGCCATCAAGATAGGGACGGTATGAATCGTCTAACCTTTCTCTTGCATGATAAATGCGATTATCTTTATCTTGAGCGGTCATTTTGGGATTCCCTTTTCCAGTTTCATAGGCTTTAATTCCAGATTTTACAGTCGAAATTTCTGGTCGTCCTAGTATTGGAAAATGGTTGACTTTCCAGAAAATGTCGATCGCCTGACGATACTTGACCATCGAGATTGAAAAGGTAGGGATTTCACCAAAGAAATCTGGCGCAACTCGTCCGATAGTATTATATTCTCCATGATACAATTCTGCTACTTCAATCCAGTTTGGCGCATTCTTCTTGAAGAAAATGATACAATTATCCACGCTAGCATCCGCAAAAATCTTATCCAGAGAATTGATCAGAACAACATCACTCGTCTGCTCTGTGATAAACTGACGAACTCTTGAATTGGTCTGAATGGTCAGAAAATTATTTGGAATGATATAGGAGAATGTCCCACCTTTACGCAAAAGTTGATAAGCCAATTCCATGAATATAGTATAGGTATTGGCTTGGTATTCACTTACTTGATAAGTCCTTGAATAGTAGGCTTTCATCTCATCTGTAAAGGACTGATTACGAGCAAAGATATAAGGCGGATTCCCAATTACAAGGTCAAAGCCGATAAATTCGCCCGCTTCTCCCAAAATCTCAGGAAATTCCATTCGCCATTCCATACCTTTAGCGAATAATGGATTTTTCAGTCTGTATTCCAATTCCTTTTCAGCTTTTGCTAGTTGCTTATTTAATTCCGCTACTTCTTTAGAGTTTTTGTTTTCTTCCTCAAATAAGCTAATGGCACCAGCCTTATTTCGTTCGGATATGAGCCGAGATAATTTCTTTAATTCAGGACTTGAAGCCGTATCATCAAAGGAATGTTTGAGCCTTTCAATTTTCTCCCAGATTTCTGCTTTTACTCGTTTATTATTCGTCTCCTTATAGTCTTTAACTAGAGATAGATAGTCCTTGAAATCTGTTTTTCTCATATCAAATTCATAGTCAAAATCAAACTTATGTAAGAGACTATCGCCTACTTTAATATTGATATCAATATTTGGCAAAGTCGTCAAAACAGGTTGGTTGGTATCAGTATCCTGATAGTAATAAGAAGACTTCAAGAGTTCAATCCAGAGACGCAAACGGCAAATATTGACTGAACTTGGGTTAATATCCACTGCAAAGAGCGAATTTTCCAGAATATACCTCTTCTGGTTGAAAATTGCCTTTTGAATTTGTTCTGACTGCTGATTACCTGTCTGATACAAAAAATTATTTCCAGACATATCTTGAATGACTAGCTCATCATTAATAACATAACATTGAATCAGGTTTCCAATATAGTTGCCATCAGCGTCAAACAAAACATTTAAATCACTTTTAAGAGCAATAATTTCATTCAGGACTGATACGAGGAAGTGACCGGATCCAACCGCTGGGTCACAAACCTTCAAACTGTCAATCGCATCTGATACCTTTTTAGCAATCTGAGCATTACGTATGTTAAACTTTATATCTTCGATTGTTTCACACTGCCAGTCGAGTGCTTCATTGACTTTGTCCACTGCTGCTGTACGAATCGCTTTACGTGACATATACATGGTAATATTGCCTGGCGTATAAAAAGAGCCTTCACGGTAGCCGTTGATTTTCTCAAAAATTAATCCCAGAACTGACGCATTGATAAGGTCATTCTTAGATTTCTCATGGTGGCTGATGGAGGTCGAGAAGTCATAAGAATCCAAAAACTCAAAGAGATAATCAATAAAATTGATGTTCCCTTTTTTACGTTTTTTATCTACACCTTTAAGAGCTGTTTTGGAGAAAATTTCAATATCTCCCTCTGGTAATCTATCAATACCAATCCCATCTCTAGAAATTTCTAATTCTGTTTCTTCAAACAATGATGAGTTCAGATAAGGGACATAACCGAACTTTTCTTGCATTCGATCATTTCTTTCCGATACTTTCTTAGCAAGTACGGCAAAGAATAAGCTATAAATCTCCTCAAAGTTAGGCAGTTTTTCATAGGTCAAGAACCTATAAGATTCATCTTTGTTGAACAACACCAGCTGAGATTCTAACAGTTTCAAAAATAGAATTCTATTTGTCCAGACAACTGTTAGTTGAATAGCAATGTCTTCCTGCTTTTCTTTTGAAACATCTTTCATCTCCAATTTATCAATGATATTCTCAACAAAAGAATACCGTTGGCGTTTAGCAGGTTTCAAACGTGAAATAATTTTTGAAGTCCCTGACTTCGTTTCTTCTAGCCCCATCAAATAAAGCAATTCATCATAGAAATTCTTATTAAGCTTGTTTGAATCAGTGAAAATCTCTTTATTAAGAAGATTCTCTGCTGTGAAGAATCGATAAAGCTGAGTCAGATTATTTTTCTTGATTTCAATATACTTACTGGTCTTAACTAGAGCTTGACTAAGATCAAAGTGAGCAATAACGATTCCCTTTTCAATTGCTTTATCAATTTCTGGTGCGATAACTTCAGAATATAAAAAATCTGTTTTATTGCTAGAAAGTTGATTATTTCTGAACTTTGTCACGAGGTCAACTAGCTTTATATTTTTGAAAAAATGCTTTTCAAATTCTTTAGCCTCTATCACAAACCAAGATAGGCCATTTGTGATAATACACTTTTTGATTTCTAAATTTTTATTAAATAGGCGTTCTTGTAGGTAATAATAAACAACTTCTTGAAGTGCTTTGGAATTGATTTTTTCCGTTGACATCATTTCAGACTTGTTAGTCAAACTCTTGCATTCAAAAAGAATACCTAGTGACGAATTGGCGTCTTTACCATTATAGATAGCAAGGTCTATTCTACTAGAAGTATTTATAAAATTATAAGGCAATACACTTTCTAAAAATCCCTTGAGAAGATTTTTCTGGTATTCCTCTGACTCATCCTCTTTGTCTTTTAAATGAGTCAAATAACTAACCAATTTTTGATTAAATACCTCTTTTTCTTCATCAAGTGGCATAATTGCTTGAACAGAGCGATTCATACTCTCTTTTAATGTAATTCCCTTTATTGCCATGAAATAGACTCCTAAACAGATTTATCTAAGAGCTGATAGTATTAGTCTATTGTGTAAGCAATAGACTAAGGGTACCCTTAGCGATATATATACATATTATACCATAAATAAAACCCCACCAAGATTAAATCTTGGTGGGGTTTTGGTGGGGAATAATAACATTCTCCCGATTTTTTATCGCTCTAAGCAATGCTTAAACCCTGTAATACTGGGCTTCCGCAATCAAATTGCGATACTCTATTATTTAAGAGTAACAATTGCACAACCTGTTAAATGTGCAGTATCAAGGGGTTTGAGTTCATAAATTTGAAGTTTGGCAGGAATTTTGGCATAAAATTGAATCCAATCCTGCACTTTTAATATTTTGTGTGATTTCTTCAGAAACTGTTTTATCTAAAGCATTAAACCAATGACTATATGTGTTCAAAGTTGTTGATTTATCAGCATGTCCCATTCGTCTTGCCACATATAAAATATCTTTTTTCAAAACATTTATTAGATAAGAAGCATGACTATGTCTAAGACCTTTCCCTGTTATAACAGGCACTCCTACTTGCTGCGCTTTACGTTTAATGATACGACAAATGGTTGATTTACAAAAAGGATCTCCAAATCTTGAAATGATAAAATCTGTATCTTGATTTGCAAACTGATTTTTTCGCCAAACTTGAAGTACTTCAATAGTTATATCATCCAATTCAATAAGTCGTTCACCTGCTGGAGTCTTTGTTTGGTCTTTACGATACCAATTTCCATTTTCATCTTTCTCCAAGGTTGTATGTACCTTTAGGAATTTTTTATCAAAATCAATATCCTCCCAACATAAAGATAAACCTTCACTCACTCGTACACCTGTCATATAATATAACCAGATGGCAGTAAATCGTTGTAATTCTTCATAATCATGTAAGTCAAATGATTTGATAAATGTCTGAAACTCCGCATAGGTCCAAAATGGAGTTTCTGGATGCTTACCTCTAGGATTATCTAATGCTTTACAAGGCATATCTGAAATATAGCCAAGTCTTTCTGCATAACCCATACAAGCTTTAAACCTTGACCATAAATTTTTCGCATAGTTTTCAGAATAATTTTCTATGATATGCAATCTAAAAGCCTCACAATCTCTAGGAGTTATTGCTTTTAATGGCTTTGAACCAAAATATTGAATAAAAAGTTTATGATGAGGAAGAGCCGTCTTATATGTCACAGACTGAACTTTTTGCTTATATGCTCTTAAATAAATTGTGTTCATATAGTTTTCAAAAGTCATATTGTAATTTTCTAAACTGACTTTGTTGGCAAATTCATATTTTATACGAACTAATTCGTCATATGCTTCTTTCATCGTTTCAAAAGTTTTACCATATTGATTTTTTCTAGCTTTCTTTTGTACCCTTTTGCCAGTTACTGGGTCGATTCCAAGATCAATCTGATAAAATATCTTTCCCTTATTATCACAATAAACACCTTTGTATTTTTTACTACTTTTTGTTGCCATTTGGATTCTCACTTTCTAAATGTTATTTAGATAGTGGAATCCCTATTAATTGTTCCACAATTTCTGCTGGTGCGATACCTAGTCTTCGATTGTCAAAGGGCGATTTACTTAATTGTACCGCATTTTGGTCAACTTTGCGAGCTTCTTCAAACTTTTTTACAGCAATTCTTTTAGCTTCACGAATAATGTCTCTAGAGGTATGTTCAGGAAATCCTAAGTTCATTAAATCTTTATATGTAGCAGTTCTCATACACTTTCCTCCTTCAAATCACTAAGTTTTTTTACACGCTAGATGGGATTTGAATGGTTAGTTCAATCATGGGAATTTCACCCGCTGTCCTTTTACGATGGCAGCCTGAACGGTCAGAAGTATCATTGTCATTATTTGTGTCATGGCAGATAGGTCACCATCCTATTTTTGAATAAATGATTTCCGCTCATTTCCTGGCGCATTACATTCTATTGCTCAACAAATAAATAAAGTCCCACCTAGAATTATTCAATTGTCAATGAACAAATCAGGAGGGACTATTTTTTATTTTTTAGGCGGTAGGGAGTGTCTGTAAGTCCAAGTAAATAATCCGTACTCACTTGATATAATTCTGAGATTTTTATCAAGAAATCAACAGGAATCTGACGTTTGCCAGACTCAATCTTAGAATAAGCTGACTGACTACATGATAAATATCGTGCAAGATACTCTTGCGAATAATCACAATCCTCTCTCAGATCCCTAATGCGCCTATACATTCGTTCACTCCTAAGAAAATTATAGTCAAGTTCTGAACGAATCTTAGTTTTTATTCCAAATTGGAATAAGTTTTTGATATAGACATTACTATTTCATATTTACTAATTAAGCCATATCTCCATAATCCAAATCACAATCAGAGAAAAATCATTTTGAACAATAATTTCATACACTCGTCAAAAATAATATTATTTTAATAGCACCCTATCTAATATATTCAAATGTGAATAAATCAGGTATGAGTGCTAATTGTTGAGATTTTGAAATAATTTTTATCAATATACTTACTTTCTGAACTTCATAGTATTCAAAATTACGATATCCAAGACTAGGTACAGTCACTATTTTTTATCGGAATAATTAATTTAACCATAGCCCCATTTTTCTTATTTTGGAGTTGTATATCACCAGAATGAATGCTCATTACTTGTTTTACAAATGCCAAACCTATTCCAAAATGTTCAAACTGTGAATTTCTACTAGTATCTTCTCGATAAAATAATTTTCCAAAATTTTCTAAAACATCATCCGAAAATTTGGAACCATTATTCCAAATACTTAAGGAAATACTACTATCTTCTAACTCCAAGATAACTCTGATTTTCTTTTTAACATCATCTGCATAAGCTATTGCATTATTGACAATATTTGATACTGAACGGATAATTAAATCTAAATCTAATTCAATATTACAGTCTCGCCATATCTTAGTTTCATATTTGTAATCTATGTTATCTCCAATAAGGTATGCACACTCTTGTTCCAGTATTTTTGATAAATTACTGATACTATACTGATGAAAGGAAATCTGATTAGAGTAAAAAGTTTTAGAGTAATTAATCAACTGATTAAAATAGTTATCTAATTGGTTGCTTGCTCTTTCAATGTCCCTAAGACACTGGACATCAATACCAGATAAAGGTGCAAATTGCAACAATTCCGAGTTTCCTTTGATTACAGTCAAAGGCGTTTTTAAGTCATGTGCCATAGCTGAAACCTTAAAGAGAATATCCTCCTTTTGGTCTTTCTCTACCTGAATCATATTTTTTATTCTTTGCTGCATTAGTTCAATATGTTTGTTAGTTTCTATGAATTCGAGAATCGTTAATTTAGATGATGTGTTTACTGAGGTCAGCCACATACTACCATGATAGACAATCTCCATTTCTTGCTTTACTCGTTTCAACAAGGCTTTAATATTAACAGAAACTATAATAATCAAAGATATACAAATATAAACCCATGAAAAAACATTAAAGAATATTCCTAACAAATCACTAGCGATTGACTGAGTTTCTGAATGAATATCAATAGAAATAGTCGATATGGGGAAAATATATGCTACAATCACACTCAAACAAAATTGTTTAATAATCGTCCACTGCGTTTTTTTGACCAAAGTCTTAAAATCTAGTTTTCGTTCCAACTATATCCGCCTCCCCACTGTGTCTTGATTGGATTAATTGAAAAGGGTTTTAATTTTGACCGAATTTGATAAATATACTCAGCAATAGAACGAAATTGTGCCTCTGACTCCGACGGGTATATTCTTTCATAGAGTTCCTCTACGGAATATACTCTCTTCGGGTTGCTTGCTAAAGTATACAAAATTGTAAATTCTCGCTTTGTCAATGATATGATCTCTTCTTCAATCAAGATTTCTTGCTTGCTGGCATTAATTATCATTTTCTTTGTGCATATCTCTTTATTATTTTTACGATTTCTCTCCTCCCTTTGGATATGCATTCTAACGCGAGCAACTAATTCTGTAATACTAAATGGTTTTTTTATATAATCGTCCGCACCAGCCTTTACCCCTCTAGCCAAATCGCTATCCAATTGCTTGGCTGTTACAAAAATTATCGGTACATCGATTTGTTCTCGAATGGATTTACAAATTTCTAAACCATCAATAGACATCATAATATCTAGTAAAATTAAATCAAAGCCAACAAATGAACAAATATCTATGTTACCTACTTCTTTCCTTGTCGTCACTTCAAACTCTGAGCGTTCTAAAGAATTCTTTATCAAACGAAGAATACTTTCATCGTCATCAATTGCTAATATTTGATATATTTTTTTTTCTTTCATAATTAAATAATATCACAAAATACAAAATTTTTATCGTACTATTCTCTTCCTAAACTGCAAAATAGAGAAAGACAACAGCAAAATCCCCCATAAAAATTGAATTGCAATACCTATTGTAGAAGGTAGATAAGGTTGATTTTCAGTCGTAAAAAATGAATTCATGGTAGAGATAATCGGGAAGTAGAGAAAGGCATCGCTGAATTGCAGAAGCATTTGGCCTAACCCCAACAAGAAAGACAAGGATATCCCCATTGGAACAACTATACTCCTTGTTATAAGAACTAAACTAAAACATATTAATATTAAACCAATTGATACCAGCATTATTCTTACTGCAATGGTATAAATAAATCCGGGAATTAATAGACTATAAAAAATATATACCACAAAAATAGTACAGACGGTAACTAGACTCCAAACTAATACAGATATTGATAATATAACTATTAATTTTATAAAAAAGAATTTCCATCGTATTGGGTTAGCTAATAAACTGCTTCTTAAAGTTGAATCGTTAAATTCTTGCCCTATAAATAGTATTGTAATAATAATAATGCCAGCTTGTCCAAGATAGAAGCTTTCTAAGATTTGTGTTAAAGCATAATTCTCGGTTATATAACTTGGAGTTTCATGTAAAAAAATAACAAATAAAGGTACTAAAATTATAGTTGCTAGTACAGTCAATAATAGCCATTTATTATAAATGAACTTTAAATACTCACTTCTAAAAGAATTCATCTAACATTACCTACATCTTCCTTCAAAAATTTGTAATATGCAAAGCTACTAATTACTAGCACCCAAATACTCAGAAATAAAACACTGCGTCCTGGTGTTGTGATTTTCAAAGGAGACGTTGCAATTAAATCTTGCCCTAATGATACTGGTAAATACTTGGCTAGCTGAATTCTGTCAGCAAGAAAACTACCTAAATTATAGACTTGTGGTAGTAAAAATAATAATGATCCAAGTGAAGATTTAAAATAAAAAGCAATTGAATAGGATAATACCGTTAGTAGCGACCACGACAGTGATCCCAATAATATAAAATACCACACATTCTTATTCAGTAACAAAGGGTTCAACCCCTCTCTTCCTAAACCAAACTGTGCACTTACAATAGATAAATAGATTGAGAAAAATGACACAACAAAAATAAATACACATGTAACAATAAATTTTATTACAAAGAATACAACTTTATTTGAACATAATAGCAAGCTGGTACGTAAAGAACTATTTTTATATTCCATACTTCCAAGAATTGCTCCTAAAATTATCATAGCAAACAAGCCCAATAGTATTGCATCAAAACCAATATACTCAATTGGAGGTATTGGTTCTGCTAAACTACTATTTGTTTCGGGTGTTGCATTCAATCCAACTGTTAAAATTTGTTTGGAACTGATATAAGACAATAACGGCTGAAGAATAAAAACAATTGGTAAAACTATTTGGGTTGATCTGCTATAAAAAATTTTATATAGCTCTGATAAAATATTATGGCTTTTTATACTACTCATCATAGTCACCCCCTGTTAAATGAAAGAAAACATCTTCTAGATTATCAAATCCGTTCATTATATTATTAAGTGTACCCGAAGCTATGATGCTTCCTTTATTAATAAAAACAACCTTATCAGTTACCGCCTCTACTTCTGAAAGTATATGTGATGATAACAATACTGTCTTACCAGCACTTGCTTGTTCCCTAATAAAATTTCTAAACCATCTAATTCCACTAGGATCTAGACCATTTGTAGGTTCATCTAAAATCAGGTACTGAGGTTTTCCCAACAGCGCTGTTGCAATACCTAACCTCTGCCCCTCTCCTAATGAAAGGTTTCCTATTTTTGAATATCTTTTATGTTCAATATCAGTAATGGATAATACCTCTGATATTCTGGATAAATCTATTCCATTACTAGCAGCAGCAATTTTCAAATGTTGAAAAACTGTTCGATCATTGGGAGCCCCCACACCATCGAAAGAAGCTCCTACAGTTAAAAGAGGACGTTCAAAATCACAATATTTCTTACCTCCTATTAAAGCAGTGCCTGAAGATGGCCTATCCAGACCCAAAAGTATTCGTAATGTCGAACTTTTTCCAGCACCATTCGGTCCCAAAAAGGCAGTGACTTCCCCCTCTTCAGCAGTAAAGGATACATTCTTTAATATATCTCCATCTTTATAAGTTTTTGTTACATCTCTTATTTCAATCTTATTTGTCATAATACGATACTCCTATACTCCTATACTAAAAATTGTTCTTTGGCCAACTCTTTATATAATGGAACAGATTCCAATAGCTCCACATGAGTCCCACTTCCTACAAGTCTTCCGTGTTCCAAAACAAAGATTTCATCTGAATCTAAAATTGTAGATAATCTATGAGCAACCATTATTATGGTTCTCTCACCTCTCATATTTTTGATTGCTTCCTTCATCTTCTTCTCACTAAGACTATCTAGATTCGAAGTTAACTCATCCAGCAAGAGTATCTTTGCATCAGAAAGTATTGCTCTTGCCATTGCCAATCTCTGTCTTTCTCCTCCTGATAAATTGAAACCTCCTTCACCAATTTGACTCTCAACCCCAGATGCACCTCTTTGAATCAAATGCTCCAAGCCAACTTTTTTTAAAGCGTCACAACATTCATCATATGTTACATTAGTATTACCCATTTTTAGATTTTCTAAAATTGTACCAGCTACTAATGGTGAGTTTTGCTCAACATAAGAAATATTAGAACGTAAAGTCTCGCGACTCATTGTTCGGAAATCTTGTCCAAATACCTTTATACTACCACTAGTAATATCATAGAATCTTTCGATGAGATAAAGAAGTGTGCTTTTCCCCGCACCAGACGGACCGACAATACTGACGTAATCTCCACTATTTATTTCGAAAGTAATGTCCTTTAATATATAATTATCATCCGATTGAATATCCTGAAATTTGTAAGAATCATATGAAAAAGTTACATTCGCAAATTCAATTGCTTTGCTTCTATCCGACTTAGTTTCTAGATTTAAAATGATATCATTATCTTCTTCTTTTGGAAGATCAATAATTTCAGTAATTCTACCTAAAGCTCCTAAAGCTTCTGAAATAGTTGTGACCGATGAAAATATTTGTCCTACTGGTGAAATAGCGATATACATTAATAGCATAAAAGAAGTTAGACTTGCAATAGACATTTGCCCAGTAGAAACACGGTATCCTCCGACTCCCAAAATAATTATCCCACACAACTGCAAGCTAAAATTTGATATCGGTGTCATTATTGACTGCACTCTTGCAACTCCAATTCCCAAGTTTTTTACTTCTTGTACCTCAGATAACATTTTAGATAATTCTGAATTCGTTTCATTTGTCGATCGAATTGTTCTAATTCCTACGATTAGCCTATTTAAGTATGCTGTCATTTTCCCCAAACCCTGATGAGCTTTATAACTTGCTGTTTGAATCAAACTACTCATCAATAAAATAAATAGGAATGATAAAGATATGGAAATAATTGTAATTATTGCAAGATATGTATCCTTTAGAAATAATGTAAATATCGCACCTAAACTCAAGAACAATCCACTCGTCAGAGCAACGGTTGATTGAATGATTCCCGCTCTTAGCTTACTTGTATCACTGCTAAATCGACTAATTAGGTCTCCTGCTGACAGATCATTATATTTATAAATGGGAAGTTTAAGAAATTGAATAATTAAATTTTTTCTTGATTGAAATACTGCACTTTCTCCCATTAATTGTAAGAAATAATATTGCAAACTGGAAATAATAGTTGTACCCACGGTAATAGCAATAAGCGTATACATAGTGGAATTATTGAATAAATTTACTCCCTTTTGAGAGATTACTTTAGACAAAAGTTCTGGCTGTAATAACGTTAAAATGGACGTAAGTATTCCCAAACATAAAACGATTAAAAAATATTTTCTTTTATTTTCTATCAAGGCAAGTAAATCACGGAATTTTACATTAGTCATAGTATCATTTACTTTTTCTATATCTTCAGTTATCATATGTTTACGCTCTTCATTTTTATCATCTAGAGTTTTCACAACTCTTTCATACGATGATACTTCTTCTAGCTCTTTAATCGGATTTCCATTGACTTCCACCCATGCATGAGATCTAAAGGGGTTCATAGCAAATCCAGTACACCAACTTGCACGTTTCTTTAAAAGAAGTAAGAACATTATTACTCCTAATGATCTTTTTACGCATCCATCTTGATTCCTACACTTACGGCTTACAGTACATATTGCATCACGAGCTAATACAGCTTCATTTACTGTGGCGGATAATTTTGAGTCACTTAATTTATTAATCAAAAATTCAATTCTTGTAGGCGAGAGCTTTGTAAGCGGATAAGAGATTAGTAAAGCTATTTGCGCTAGTAATCTGTACTTTAGCTGAACATAGGAGTATGACTCTTGATTGAGCTGCATATCCATAATCTATATCCCTCCTTTTTTTAGAGACTGTATAAAATCTTTAACATCTTGTTTTGCAACATCGGTTTCAATGGAATACTCAGCAGATATAGCACTAACTATTTCTTCTTCATTTTTATTTTTAGATAGTAATTCTAAAATTTTAACCCCTACATCATTTGTTTGAAAGTATATCCCTTGATCTTTGTCAAATACAATTGCACCATTGTCTTGCTTTATTATTTTTAATCTTGTTTTAGATCCTTTATTAAACATAGTTACAAACCTCACTCATTCTTCATATACAATTTAATCTGCCTAATCCAACGTTCTACCGAACATAACCTTTCAAAATAATCAATTTTATTCGGATTTCCTGCAGGTAATGACAGCTCCAATTTTAACTTTTCAACATCAACAATTCCCATTTTTACCACTTCAAATTGTTCTAACTTGTGGAAGTTTTTACGAACTGCTTCTCTATATCCACTATATAAGGCATCTGAATAATCGCCTTTAAAACCCCTGTTGAAAACTTCAATTGGTACGATCCCCTTCAATGCTTTTTGCAATACCGGTTTTGTTAGCTTTGAACTAACTTTATATTTTGCTGGAATTTGAAGACAAATTTCTACTAATTTTTTATGTAAAAATGGTGTTGCCCAATAAATGGAATTAGTAGTTAATTGAATTTGTCGCAACACTGATTTTTGAAATATTAAAGATTGAATCATTTGGAATGTTGTTCTATCAGTGATTATTGGCTCAGAATTGGAAAATAATAACGAGTTTAAAAAACTTTGCGATTCTTTTTTGGATTTTTCACTGAGCCAACTTGGTACCTGTAGTCCATCCATCCACCCCAGTTCTCTTTTGATAGGTTCAGAAGATTCGTTGAAGACAATTTCTAAATTTTGGGTCATGGTTTCCAAATATCCTCTCTTATCTAACAAATCCAATAGGCAACTAAAAAATGGTCTTCTCATTATCAAACTATATTTCAGAGCATAAAGTAGTCCACCTAAATTTTCCTGACGGACTATACTCCAGGGATTAGAAGGCATCGGTGTGAATAATTCATCACCACCAATACCTAGGAAATGAGTCGGATGTTTTTTACCTTCCTGATAAGTAATCACTGATTTTAAATATCCTTCTGAATCGGCCCACAGTAATGGAAAGCTTGGAATAATACCATTGATATATCCTTCTTCTATTGCAAATCTTTTCTCTGTTATTTCTATAGAGTCAAATTTTTTTAACTCCCTACCAAGATTTTTTGCAATAAATGTCGCCCATTTAGTATCACTATTGGCAGTAGCACTTGATTCAGCATGCAAAATAGAGAAGTCCGGTATCATTTTATTCAGTGTAAAAGCAATTGTCGCAGAATCAACACCTCCTGATACATCACTTGACACTTCATTTCCCATATTTAGATCATGATTAATGCTATTTAAAAACTCTTCTTTTATTTTAATTATTAGTTGATTAAAATCTTTAGTGTCTACTTCATAACTTGGAATCTTTTTTTCTAAACAACCTTTTTCGGTTATTTCTAAATAGTTTAAAGGTTTTATATTTACTAGCTCTTCCCAGAGGCTAATTGTTTGAAATGGATAATATGGAAGTCCAAAAACAAATTGACTCGCTAAACGCTTCGTGGAAAGTTTTAATTTCAGATATTTTGCAATCTCTACAGCGGAATCACTAAAAATTATATTCTTATTATTCTCAAACCAAGATAGTCTTGAATCTAAATAAGGAGAAATAATGTATATTCTTTCAGCCATTTCAACAATAATTAGACCATTTATAACATGATCCTGAAGTACTGATATTGTTTCTTCAAAACTACTGATAGCATTCTGTTCTATAATTGAGCATACTTCTTCGACATAGCCTTCCAAACAATAGATTTTTGTTTTATTTACAGAAACAGTTCTATATAAATTTTTAGTAAGGAATATTATTTTTTTTTCAGAATATTTTTCAAAAAAATACTTATTTACCATATATATTAACAACCTCAAAAATAAAAAACAAAGTATCTCGATATTCGTAGTTCTGGAATGAATATCGAAATACTTTATTCAAAATTATTTACCGTTGTAATACATAGTTCTAAGCTTAGAACTCAACTGTAACTTTTATAAGTGCACGTCCACCAAAGACATCACGAAACTTACCAGTCCATAGACCTTTAGTGTCTTTTTTGAAAGTTGCAATTGATTCAAATGTTGGCTTGCAATATTTCATTTTAAACTCCTTCTATCATTTATACTAATGCCAGAACCCATTGATATAAATGAAAAATATTTTTCAAGAGATATCTCTTGATTTAATTAAATTCTATAATATAAATTTCGGAAAAATATCAGAAAATAGATTAAAATTGAACATATTCGGATATTTTTCACTTCCACTCCGTGGATCACTTGATTTCCACAATAATTAATATATCACTTGGCAATATATCTGGGTAATATAATTATATTTTAATTAAAAATAAAGCCCTGCCTCCAAATATATCTCTGAAGCTACCTGCAACTAATCCTGCAGTACCATTTTTAAAAGTAGAAATTTTTTCTATAACTGGCTTTGTATAATTCATTTATTTTCCTTTCTAAGTCAATTTTTAATAGTCCAGACTGTTTGACTAATGAAATAGTAACAAAGATTATTCAGATTTTTTTCAGAAAAATTAAATTTATAAATAATTACTGATTTAAGCAAGCTTATTTTATATTTGAAACAAGGATAATTCCCAACAAATGATAAAGTTCGAGACTCTCTTCTTGTTTTGTTTAACTATCGCCACCGACAAGCTCCAACTGGTAAGGAAAATCTCCAAAGTTTCGAAATTCATAGCCCTGACAATCTAGATACTCTCATATCAAACCTGATAAATGATTAACACTCAGTATTTCAACTGAGTGTTTTTTTAGTATAGTTCCTTATCATAATCCTTTCTTGTTCTAGGAGCTGTTCTATTCAACACCGCCACAAAGGTTTCCAGTTTTCTGACGGATTCTTCATAGTTGTCAAGTAACTTACTGAGTTGGTCTTGAGTGTTAGAAATCTCTCGTTCGATTTGCTCCAAAGTTACACTTTCTGTCAGATTGAGTTTGGAAAATTCATAACGTGCCAATCGCCTACGTTCTATATCGTGACTTTTGAGATTGACTAAGACTTCTGCCATCTTATTTAAGGTGGCGTTTTTTTCGTTGAGTTCTGACATGCTAACATCGTACGTCGCAATTTCCGCCACCAACTCATCTTTAATGTCCGTATAAGCTCGATTTGTAACATTGAGTTCAATCAAGAGATTGACTTCAGCGATTTTCTCCTGTAACTCTTTTAGATTTGGTCGCCTACGATAAGGCAAGCTTTTGTTGTCTTGTGTCAGCTGACGAATCAAGTCACGCCCTTTCATATAGCGGTTCTTATCCGAACCTTCCTTATTGTAGATAAAATATGACGTGATTTCTCGGAGGAAAATCTTAAACCTCTTTTCCTCCTCTTTCTCAATCTCATCCAGCTGATAATTGGGAATAAATATCAAGCCCTCTTTTTTCACACCAAAGGCTACCTTGATGAAAATGCCACCCTCAACTTCTTTGTCAACCTGATGCGGGGCAAGCTCCACCTCAAACTCATGAACAGCCTTACGATTTTCGGAGAACGTTTCATAGTCTGAGACGATACTTTCTACTGTTGATAACTTCTCCGTTTGCTCTGCGAGAAATACTTCAAAATCTTCCTTGATATTATCACTCAGCTCAATGTCAGTATCTGACCGTTCTGAAAAATAATCTTGGAAGAAAGAGACATCATAAAGCGTTTTCTTGCTCACTTGTTGATGTCCTAGAGAAATTTTCTGGTCATTTTCCGTAAGGGTAAAGGTCACATTTTTCTGTTTGAGTTGAATAAATAGTCCAAGTTCCTCCGCCATTTCCAATAATTCTTGTAAAGTTTTCACTCTAGGCAATAAAAAATGTAATCGTTGCTCAATGGCACCCTTGGCAAATGCTTTTCGGAAATAGCTCTCATCATAAGGTTCCCTGCGATTAAGCTGTCGCCCGCGAATGGGTTTGACCTGATCTCTATCCGTCATCAAAAAGGTAGTATGCTTGCTTGAGAAGTCAATAGTCAAATGCAGCTGCTCTGATTTTTTCAAAAAGTCCTCAAAATCCTTGGACTGTTCCATCAAAAAATACAGGCGTTGCTTGAGTTCAAACTTATGATTGGTCTTACGATAAACGTCGTACTGCTGATGTGAATAGCGATTTGTGATAATTTTTGCACCAGCCTCTTTGGAAATGCGGTCTGAAATCATACGAAGATTTCGTTCCAAGGCATAGTTCCACTTGAGCTTTTTATCAGATTGAAGGTCAACAGAATTGATTAAGATGTGATTATGAATGTGTGACTGGTCAATATGGGTTGCAACGATAAAACGAAAATTTCCGCCAGTAAGTTCTTTGACAGTCTCATAACCAATCCGATTGATCTCTTCAGGTGTTAACTTATCGTCAGGCGAAAAGGATTGAATGAGGTGGTGGGCATGAATTTTCTGTTGGCGTTTTTCTTGTCTGTCATTTCTGGAATCGTACAAGCCGTCATTATTCAAAAAATTGGCCTGATACATCTTGACCATTTCCTCATAACTGGGAAAATCCAGGTAATTACTCATGCCAAAATCTGAAACCAATTTGAGCTGGGCTGTCTTTTCTGGGTTGAGAATGTAGCGAATTAGGTTCTTTCGATACTTTCGACTATGTGTGGCATAATGCTTAGTGATGACCATAGAAATCCCTTAGCTGTTCAGCCTTGATTTGAAAATCTTTCTCCACTTCCGATACCAGCTCTGCCATCCCTTGACCTAAGCCTTGAAGCTGCTCCATAGAAATCAGATGAGTCTGGTTAATGACACGGGCAATCTGGTTGACGTTGTTGCCTATCCGCCGCAGCTCAAAGACCAAATCCTGATAAGTGGTCGTGTCAATTGTGATAAAATTTCTGTTCGGATCAAGTAAGACTTTTCTGGCATACTCTGAAAAAGTTTTACATCTGCTTTGCGAAATACAGTCATTAAGCTGAGCCAGTTCCCTATCTGTCAAAAACACTTTTTTGAGGTTAGTGCGGTAGCGATAATCCATTAGCGACCTCCTATATACTTCTCACGAAAGTCTGGACTGAGCGGGATAGACTTCTCGACTTCTGCCATCAGTTCCAGCACACAGGTCAAAATAATGCGTAGATGTTCAGAGGTGACTTGTTGGTATTCCTCCGCAAGGACAGTCACTTGATGAATGTCTCGGCTGATTTCTTCCAATTTTTGAGACTGCCATAGAGAAGACCAGGTCTCCAAAATGTCTTTTTGGCGGTCTTTTTGTAACAAGTTTTGGCGGAGAAAATCTGAAAAAGTCTCCGAACCTTGCTCTTTCATCATCTCTTTTAGCAATATTTCTTCCTGCTTAGTCACTCGAAACTGCTTACGAATTAGCTTTAAGTCTTGACTCATCTTAACACTTCCCTTCCATTCTGCTTGTCTAACAATGTCAGGCTGCCTCACACTGTCAGTACGCCCTAGAAAAGCCTCAAGGTGTCCCTTTTCGGCTTTTGCGAGCTCAGATATTGTGTCCACAATATCCCAAAAATCATATCGCCAGCTGACTAAAACTCTCCAGTTTTGACAGCTAACGATATGATAACTTGGTGGCTTCGCCCCCAAACCCCCAGTGAAAAATCATGGATTGATTTTCTTAGGAATGGTATTAGGATAATAGAGATGATTTGGAAAAGGTATCACTGTATGAAAAATGAGAGTAAGAAAAAAGAGAGCTGGATAGCTCTCAAAAAACTCTATACAAATTTGATTTTCTCTGGAGAACCAAGAGATGTAAATATTATACTCTCTGGAAAGACATAGTTATGTTTAAAAATATAATCAATTAACATTCTAGTCGATTCTGGATAGTTTTTAAAATATTCTTTATAAGCTTTATCTCTATATATGACACTTTGTTCCATCACAGAAATATATGAGGTGTTAGCATTACAGCTTGATTCTATACAATATTTCATAACATATTGTGACAAACTTTCTGAGTCTACTCTAGTTTTATCTCCCTTTTTATCTAAATATTCAATAATTGTATTAACTGGTTCAATGATATAATGAGTTCGTCGAGCTTGTAAAATAATATCAGACCAGTTCTTTATATACTCTGGCGCTTGATTGCTTAAAAAATTTTTTAGATGTCTAAAAATAGACTCTATTAAACTAAATGTATAGAAACCATCAACTGGGAAATATGTTGCCAATACTGATTGACTTCCTAACCCGAGAAACATATTTCCAATATTTAAATAGTGAGCATCCAATACCTGAGTCTGACATGCTCCCAATATTGTGACAGCAGGTACAACTTTTATATTATTTTCTAACTCAATCATATCAATTTCATCATCGCCAATATGAAGTTTACCAATCTGATCTGGTTGATTTCTACTCACTTCAGGCATACTACCATGTCCATAGTAAATAAAAAAAGTTGAAGGGTTTTCATTCATCGTATGAATAAAATCAGTTTTATTTTTAACTTCATAGTAATTAACACAATGTTTAGGAAAATACTCTTTTAGTAGCTCTCCCAATTTTTTTCCATTTTTATATAATGTATCATTAGGGTTAAGTGCATTAATAATTAAAAATGATACAGTAGCTTTTGGAATTTTTGTTAGTAAATTATGCTTTGCTGAGTTTACTAGCGTATTATCAGGAATAATTGGCAATCTGCTGATTGATTTTATTAAGCCCAGAGGAGTATTTTTATATTTAACCCATTCAATTGGTGCATCTGTAATGAATTTTATATGCTTCCCATATTTGACAAGTATATCAATAAACTCATCATCTAATGATAACTTTAACTTCTCAGATATTTTATGGAAATTATTATTAAATTTTTCAATTTCTGATAAATTGGCATTCTTCATTGTATTTTTATACATATGGGAATACCAAACTGTTATGTCTTGCGAAGGTAAGTTAGGTAAACGCACATACGGAGATTTTGTATCTAGTGTAAAATTAAGGGATAAAGAATCTAAAATTGAGTTTTCTGATTCTCTATCAAAAATTATTCCCAGCATCGTTTCGAAATCTTTGCCGCCCCCTATTCCATAATATCCTGAAAAATCATATATCTGCCTAAGAACAGGTTTAGATAGTCGTAACTGAAACTCTCTATTTAGTAAATCAACACTTGTTTTATTTACCATCGGCAACACAAATACCATATCTGTACGATAAACTATTTCGTCAAATTTTTCAAAAAAATAATCCGATAGATTCAAAAAATATTTTTCAAGAATATCCAAGTCTAAATCTGCAGTATCTATTGAATCATCCCATTTCCTTATAATTTCAATCAAAAAATCAATTCCTTTTTCATGTTTTGCAAGATATATGATATACTTTTCTGCAATTAGGAGCTTTAAATAATATTTTAAATCACTTATCGCTTGTTCCTCTGCCACTAGTTTTCCTTCTGTTGTTGGATTATCAAATGGTTTTGGTTCCTGCCTATTTTCAAATATAGATAGGTACAAACCTCTATTACGATTGATTGCAATCTCTAAAGGTCGCAAAAAGTGCTTATGAGGTATGCTAATCGGCTCAATTTTTGTTTTATCAGAGATTGTAACTTTGTTAGCTATTATCTGGCTAGCATTGATACTATTTTTTTCTACAATCAATTGTAGTTGGCTGATAGGGATATCTACTCCGTCTTCTAAAAAAATCACAGGTAGTGTAATTTCTTGTATTTGTTTAATAAATGGATGGTCTCTTAATTCTTCAGGAATGAAAACACAGCCTAAAGGAGTTTGCTTGATTAAATCAATGATACCATCTTTATTCTTATTTAAAAGCTCTATGTTTATGTATTCCGTAATATAATTTGGAACATCAACAAATGAAGACAGCGGCCAAGGAATAACTAATTCTTCAAGAGTTTTAGGAAGATGAGCAGCTATATATCTTGATTGGGTGTGAGTTACAATATTTCTATTGAAACGATAGGAAAATGTATCTCTTTCAATAAAATTTGGGTTACCATGATTATTTGTAGTTATAAAATAACTTACAAATGGTATATTAAAAAACTGTTCAGTCATATTTACTCCTTTACTTTATCTTCTTATATTTTGATATATCTAATTGCTTGACAAAATATAGATTCCCTCTCGTACGTGTACATGCAACATAAAATTTACTTTTAGTTTGTGAAGAAAGTTCATTTAAGCGATCAGCTGCGAATAATTTATATGTTGTTGGATTTAATACTACACAAACATTGTCATATTCAGAGCCTTTGCTATCCCCCCAATTCTGACTTTTGCAATCATAATCATAAGATTTTTGATAAAAAAGTTTCATAACATTGTCATCTGTCATTATTGATTCTATTTTATCCTGTGAATCTATGAGAGTAATTTGGGCAGAATACTTCTCTTCTAGCTGCGATGAAATTTCAATAGATAATTTTTCAACAATAAAGTCACAAACTATTTTTGGGCAACGATAACTTTTTGACAAACTTGACAAATCAATTTCAAACCCTGAATCAGAAATAACTTTTATCCAATTATCAAAATTAGAATGAACACCTTTCCCCTTATTTCCTCGCCTTGAAGTACTAAAGGTTTTTTGGTAAAAATCTCCAAGTAAAGACACTTCTGCATTAAGATTACTTAAACTTAGGAGCCAATCAAAATCATCTGATGCAAAATCCTGACACTCATCTACATAAATACAATCAAAAAATTTATCAATTCTCTCCAAATATGAATTATCAAATGGGATATTATTCTTTTTATAAATTAACTCCCCCCTCATTAAAGACTTAGAAAGTTGATTCTGAATAATTCTACCAGTAGTATCTATAGAATTATTGTCAATCTTTCCTTGAGTTTCATAGCCAAAGTTTATTCCTTTTGGTTGTTTCCCTAAATATGGCACTAAACAAAAACTATATAGAAACTCAAAGACACCAAAAATAAAAGTAGACTCAGGAATGTAGCCCAATTTGTCAATCAGTTTTGCTCTAATTGTATTCTGATTCGTTTCGGTGTATGTTATGATAAGATTTCTTTTTTGAGGGTCAATACTTTCAATTATTTTTGTTGTTTTGCCACTTCCAGCAACGGCATGAATCAATCTTTTATTATCCATTCAATCGCCTCTTTAATATAATTGGGTATCATAAATTTTTCGCTTATACTATCAGTCTCCAAGTGTTCTAGTAATCTCAATGCAAATTCAGCCTTCTCCCTAAGCATATATCCTAATAAATCATTAGATTTGGTTAATCCTGAAGAATCTAGTAAATCTGAGTTACAATTATAAATGCATATTTCAAATGTTCGATTCTCATTATCTAAATCAGAAGAAATTTTTATATTTTGGAATTGCTGATAAGGACTATACTTTGACTGTACATTCCTTGCATAATCACCATCATTATCTGTGATAACTGCTACATTTTTATCAGTAAAATTGGTTGCAATTTCTAAATACCTTTCAAAACTTAATCCATCTACTGAAATAATTGATACATTAAATTCTTCAGGCTTTTTAGAATGGAGTATTTCAAAAAACTTTTCTACTAAAATATATTCCGCATTCCCCTCAACAAGAACTATCTTCTTACCTAGAGAAAAGTTCAATAAATTTTGATTGGTAGATTTTTTGAAGAATCTTATCGTATCTTTTTTCAAACTTTCAAGTTTAGATATCTGACCATTATCTAAAAAAAGAAGATTATCCACACCTAATCTTGAAGCAATCATATTTGAATGAGTCCCTATAAAAACTTGAACACCTGTATTTGAACTTAACATTTTAACCAATTTCTGTAGGTTTTGGTAGCTCAAATGATTTTCAGGTTCCTCAATAAGCAGTATTTTAACCGTTTCCTTGAGATGACTGTATACATTTTCAACTCCTAATAATACTTTTTCTCCCTGCCCTAAATTTTTTATATCTACACCATTTTTTACAGCTGATACTGAATTTCTAAATGAATTTTCTGATTCATCAAAATGAAGTTGGAATTCTGAAGCATTCTCCTTCAACAATTCGTCCTTCCTTAAATCATTTAAAAAATTAAGTGAATTTATTCTATATCTATGATTAACTTTTGCTCTATTTTCAGCTGATATATTATCTAAATATACCTCATGAATACGTTTTTGAATTTCTTGCTGTGTATCAATAAGACTTGTATTTATCATTGAATGTAGAAACTTATATGGTTTATTGTAAGAGGAATAGGTTTTCCCTGAAAATGTCAAAAATTCAACTCTATAGAACTCAAAAGGAAAGACTGTCCAATTACTATTATTTAAGACAGAAGTAATTTCAGCTATGTAATCTTGATTAGGTGTTATTTTTAATGAAAGTCCAAAAGCTTTGATTTTTTGAGAGTTATGCTTCCCTTCGATATTGAAGTTAGAGGAAATTTCAGTACTTGATTCATCAAAATATATTTCAACGAAGACCTCAGGGAGCTGATTGATATCCCTTGTACCCATAAATTCTATAATCGCTTCTTGATTAATGATACTAGACAAACTACTTCTTTCAATTTGACTGTGACTACCGCTCAACACTAGACCAATTCCATATAATAGAGTTGATTTCCCAGAACCGTTCTCCCCAACAAAAATATTAACTTCAGAATTACAAGTAAAATCAACTTTCTGATAACGTTTAAAGTTTTGTATTATAATTCTTGATATCATATAGACTACCTGAACCTCGCATATTTAGTTTGAAAAGTTATTTATTGAAATTATATCACATAAATCATTCTATTATTTTTAAATAATAAATTCAGGATATGTTTTACATTACTTTCCTCTTGCATCTTAAATCTTTTATGATATAATTTTGTTAGTTTATAAAACAACAATAGTTTTCAGGAGGTAATATGTTTTCTGGTAAACGATTAAAAGAAAGACGAATAACACTTGGCTATTCTCAATCTGAACTAGCAGATAAACTTCATATAAACCGCTCTTCTTATTTCAATTGGGAAAATGAAAAGACTAAACCAAACCAAAATAATCTCAAACAACTGGCTATCCTATTAGATGTTCCTGAAATATATTTTGAGTCTGAATATAAAATAGTCAATACTTATCTTCAGCTTTCTTTACAGAACCAGGAAAAAGTAGAGAAGTATGCTGAAGAATTACTTCAAGAACAAGGGATTCACAATAAAATTATTCCGCTGTTTGCTGTGGAAGTCCTATCTGAGATCCAACTATCTGCTGGTCCTGGTGAAGGTCTATACGATGAATTTGAAACTGAGACTGTCTATTCGGAAGATGAATATACAGGATTCGATATAGCGACATGGATTTCTGGTAATTCTATGGAACCTGTTTATAAAGACGGTGAAGTCGCTTTAATCAGATCAACTGGTTTTGATTACGATGGAGCTGTATATGCCTTGAATTGGAATGGATCGCTCTATATCAAGAAACTCTATCGTGAAGAAGATGGATTCCGAATGGTGTCAATTAACCCAGATGTTGCTGAAAGATTTATCCCATTTGAAGATGAAATCAGAATTGTTGGCAAAGTTGTTGGCCACTTCATGCCTGTGATTGGAGGTTAGAAATGTCTAAAGAGTTTGACGACATGATTTACATTAAATCAAATCGCATTATTATATTACTCGACCAAAAGGAGTATGATGTAACAGACCATCTAACAGAATTGGTAGATGAGTTAGCAAAATTGAAAGCTAGGTGAATATTATGGGCTATGTCGACTACTCAAAAGAACCTCGTAGCGATATTGCTTTTGTCGATATGAAATCTTTCTATGCGTCCATTGAATGCGTGGAGAGAGGGCTTCATCCACTCCATACATCTCTTTGTGTTATGAGTAGGGCTGATAATACTTCTGGCCTCATACTAGCTTCTTCTCCAATGTTCAAAAAAATTTTTGGTAAAGGAAATGTCGGTAGAGCTTACGACCTCCCCTTTGATGTCCACACACGAAAATTTAACTATTACCGTGCAAGCATTGCTGGGCTACCAACAGATTCCAAGTTCGTCTCATATATTGAAAACTGGGCTAAGCGTACCTTTATCGTGCCACCAAGAATGGACTTGTACATCCAAAAAAATCTAGAAATCCAAAAAGTATTTCAAAATTATGCAGACCCAACAGATATTCTCCCTTATTCGATTGACGAGGGATTTATTGACTTAACTTCATCACTAAATTATTTTGTTGGAGATAAAACTCTTAGTCGTAAAGATAAATTAGATTTGGTTTCAGCAAAAATACAGCACGATATTTGGGAAAAGACTGGAGTATATTCTACAGTAGGTATGAGTAATGCTAATCCACTTCTAGCCAAGCTGGCACTTGACAATGAAGCCAAAACCACTGCTACCATGCGTGCCAATTGGTCCTATGAAGATGTTGAAACAAAGGTCTGGAACATTCCGAAAATGACTGACTTTTGGGGAATTGGTTCACGAACAGAAAAAAGATTGAACAAACTGGGTATCTATACTATCAAGGAATTGGCCAACTGTGACCCAACTATCTTGAAGAAAGAACTTGGTATCATTGGCGTACAACATTGGTTTCATGCTAATGGTATTGATGAAAGCAATGTCCACGAACCCTATCGCCCTAAAGCAGTCGGAATTGGAAATTCGCAAGTGCTCCACAAAGATTACACTCGTCAAAGCGATATAGAACTTGTACTTAGAGAGATGGCAGAGCAGGTTGCTATTCGATTGCGTAGGAGACACAAAAAAGCAACCGTAGTTACCATAAATGTGGGATATTCAAATTTTGAAAACAAGAAATCCATCAATGTTCAGAGAAAAATCAATCCAACCAATCGAACACTTGTTTTTCAGGACGAAGTCATTTCACTTTTTCGCTCTAAATATGATGGTGGTGCAGTTAGAAGTATCGCTGTGAGATACGATGGATTAGTGGATGAAAACTTTGCAGTTATTTCACTTTTTGACGACTTTGAAGAAAGCGAAAAAGAGGAAAAATTGGAAATAACTATTGATAAGATTCGTGATCGATTTGGATTTCTTGCAGTACAGAAAGCTAGTTCTTTATTAGAAAATTCAAGGGCAATTGCTCGAAGTAAACTTGTCGGCGGTCATTCCGCTGGCGGATTGGAGGGATTAAGATGATTGACCGTAGCTATCTACCATTTCAAGTGGCTAGAGAATACCAAGATAGGAAAATGGCAAAATGGATGGGATTCTTCTTGTCAGAACATACATCTGGTTTGGAGAATGAACATAATCGCATTGAGTTTTCAACTGAATTGACCTTAGCTGATAAACTACTCCTACTCAATCAACTATATAGTAATCAGTTAAATGGTATTCTGACAGTTCCTGGAAAAATTTACATTGGAAAAGTAAAAAATTTGACCTTCCAATCTGTTTCATTTGAAACTAAAGAAGGCTACATCAGTATCCAAATCTCTGATATTCTTGCAATAGACTTGGAGGTAGAGTATGAATCAGCTTGAGTTTAATAAAAATCAATTTCAAATGGATTATTTTAGTGATAGCTACAGAAAGTTTGAAGAGGATTTCTATCGCTACTCAGCCCTAGATACTCCACTTACTTTTCTAACAGATGATATTATGCTTACCATGGCAAAATCTCAAAAGCCCTATTTCAAGCTAAATAAGGAAAATTCGAAAGACCATCGTGACCATTATTTTATGTTCAATGTGGAACCTTCACGAGATAATAATCTAGTTAGACTATATTGTTACGATTCAACGATGACACATAGTTCAAAAAACAGGCCAAAATAATTGGTCTGTTATTTGTTATTATTGCTCTCTCGCCTACTTTGTCTAAATCTCTCAATGTTTTTTTCCAATTGTTCCGTGTTAAGTTTATTTCTCGCTTCCTGAATCGACATATCAAGACTTTGTTCCTCATCGGTTATAACGGTTTGAGATATTTCAACGCTCCTATCAGGGGTGAAACTTGTATCAAAAACCACATCTAGGAGTTGCTCTACTTTAGTTAATTCACTATCTGACATCTCTGATAATCGATGAATCAGTTGTTTGAATCGGTCTTGATTCTGTGTTTTCTTTTGAAAAAATTTCATTTTCTTCTCCTTCTCCTTACATTGTAAAAAGGTAGCCCGCATAGGACTACCTGACTTATAAATCATCAATGGCTACTGAAATAGCCTGTAACTTTTTATTTTGGATTTTCTTTTCATCAATCAATTGATGAAGTTCTTCAATTTGCTTTTGACAGGCGGAAATATCCTTATTATTTTGTGCAATGGTATCTGCCAAGTGCTGTTTGTAGTCACTTGTAATATTTACCTTCTTCGGCTGATTTTGTTTAACTTTTGATTCGGGAGTCTGTACCTCTTTAGATTCTGACTCCTTTTGTTGCTGTTCAAAAGCAGCCACATAATCTACTTCTTCAATTGGTTTTTCATCCTGTTTATGGAAAAGTGCTGCGATTTTAGCTCGTTCTTCATGGGATGATGTTGGTTTCACATCATCTAGTGGCTGATCAAAATTCCATGTTTTACTCATTCTGTATCCTCATTTCTGTATTCTGGGTATAGTGTAGTTTCTTTACCAAAGGCTTGCTCTAGTGCTTCATGAAATGACAACTGACTAGATTGTTGCCGTTTGATAAAGGTACTATACATAGCTGTTTGTAGTTGGTTACGATAGTTTTCCAATTTATCCGTCTCACGTGAGACCTTTTCTTCTTGCCTAGCTACTTTTTCAGCTAGACGTTCAATCACACTCATAGGGTGTCCTCCTTGTCACATTCTAGATTATGATAGCGGACTTGATTTTGTTATCACAATTCCAATGCATGTTTCCATTTAGGTGGAGGATGATTTTTATTGACATGTTCTTGGGCTGTTTGGATAAAATCACTTAAGGATATTTCCTTCTGTTGTTTCACAATATCATTCCAATCTGACTTTGTTTCAAGTCCTTGCAATGGTGGTAAATCTTGAAAAATCGGAAGTCCTTTATCTGACAGTTTCTGACAAAATTCTCTTCCTGCTTCATCGTTATCAATAGCCAAAGTTAACCCGTTTGAATGAGTTTGAAAAAAGGTTGTCGTCTCTTGTATTGCCTGAAGATAATGGCTAAGTCTGCTTGGTTTTACTGTATCTAGAAATGCCAATTTCCCTTGTTCTTCTGCCGCTAGACGCAAGGTTTGATAAGCAATCACTGAAAGTTTTAAGCCTTCCATTGAAATCAGGCGAACATCGGATAATTGCTTTTGGTGAAGCTGATAATAACTCATCATATCGATCACTGATTCACAAAAAATGAGTCGCTTAGGATTCCCAATATCGAAACTAACACCGACATGGCCATGAGAGCCTTTCATGATTTTCTTCAAATAGCCACGTTTGTGTCTTTCTTCATTTTTGACGAGACCTTGAAGGCTTGCTGCCTGTAAGGCCCCATTATGGTCAAAGCTTTTAAACACTAATACTGGCTCCGATTGAAAAGTAGCTTGAGCAAGCAATCCTTGTCTACCAAAGGTATTAATAGTCTGATCACTTAGGGCACGGATGTCTTTTAAGTAAAAACGTGCTTTTTGAAAGGGTGCTTCATGCAAATAATATTGAAATGGTTGATAAGTTTCCTCTATCAACTTAGCTTGTTCAAAATCTCCAGTTTCAAGATAAGACACAGCCTCTTTGAAAGTAACACCTGCTACTAATTGAACAAAGTCTATCACATCCCCTTGTATATCTCTTGAAAACCATTTGAAAGTATTGGTATCGGCAAAAATCCGAAAGGAATCATGGTCTGGGTGTTCAAAAATTTGTCCTGATAAACGTCTGAAGGAATAACCCAGACTTTCAGCCACATCTAAAATGGCCTTTTGTTTTACTGCTTTAATTCGTGTCATCTTGTCTCCCTATCAAAAAAAGCAGAAGAGTGTCTCCTGCTAGTTATTCTCGCTTTTTGTAGTTCCTTGGATCGTTGGTATGCTGGAATTGGCTCCATCTGTTGCTTCTTTCATGTCTTCCAGTTTTCCATTCCAGATGGTTACTTGATTTACCAAGAGCTTGTCGGAAACTTTGGAGTAGGATAAGATAACCGTCTTGGTTTCTGTCTGAGTGGTTCGCTGTTGTTGCTCACTCAAATCAGAAACATAGGTCACTTGATAGGAAACTTCCGCAAGTGCAACATTGCTTTCTGTATTGACATAGATACTAGCTGATTCAAATCGGTAGTCAAGCATATAATCTTTATAAACTTGATTGATCGCTTTATTCTGATTTGCTTCCTCTTCTGAAAATGCCGAGTCTGTCATGTAAGGCTTGATACGAGCGTTATTTTCACCCAACTGAACTTTGGTGAAATATTGAGTGAGAAATTCATTGACAAGCTCATCTGATAGAACTGTCGCTCTTTCCTCCTGCTTTTCCTTTGTCACAAGTTTATTAGCTTCTGCTCGTATTTGGTTCTCTGTTTCTTTTGAAACGGATTGTGAGCCGATCGTGTAGCCAATCATGACCATAAAACTGACTGCGATTAAACCTCCTACTCCAATCAGAAATCTAGCTTTCACTTTATTTAACATGGCTTACTCCTTTATTAGTGATAGCCTCATCTTAACAAGATTAGCTTGGAGATTTTATCACAGTGAACTTAAATCTTTATGGATCATCCTTTCTTTTTAATAAGACAATTTAAGCAATCTCTTATATAATAATTTCACTCATTCGATAAACAGTCAAAATGTTCATTCTTACTATTGATTTACTAATCAAAAAAATCTAATATAGTAATCAAAATATAAAAATTTGAAAGAAGTGAAACAAATGGTCGATGAAAACAAAATTATCTTAGTAGCTTTGATTGAACAAACTTATGGAATATCAACAGAACCAATTTTTAAAATAATTAATTTTTTACCAGATTTTAAAGTAAAAAAAATTCATGAAAATGGGCTCCATAAAAAAAATAGTCAGGGACAATATTGCTTTGACATTATTCATAAAGATGTATTTCAAATACCATATGTCGGAGATATAAAAAATTTATCTGTCATAGTTGGTGAAAATGGGTCAGGGAAAACAACTATTATTAACCAAATACTTAGGGGAGGAAAAGGAAAAAGCCAAATTTACCTTATTTTCAAACAAAATGACAAATTTTGGACATATCCTGATTTAGCACAAGAATCAATTTCAATCCCACACTGTTCTACACATCCCTATATTATTAAATTTTCAAATGCAAAAGAATTTCCAAGTGGCGATATCTACATTCGCTCAGGTGCAATTGACGCTTCAAACTATAAAAATATTATTGGATTTGATAAAAATGATAAAATTATAATACTGAAAGAAACAATAAACCAAATTAAATTTGTTAAAAAATTTAAACATAAAATTATTGAATTTGTAGATTATACTCAAAAAGGAGTGAATGTGACTTTCGAGGGTAACAAATTACCCAATATGAGTAACCAGCTACTATATCTAGATAAGATTGAAAAATTAACAAATAAAATTGACAGAGACTTTATTAATCATAAAGTAGTGGAATATTTTTCAATATTGATAAATTACATCATTGATATAGAGTATAGCGAAAAGAATCGCTCACAAATAAAGTATGAAGAACTATTGAATCTACATTTAAATTTTAGGAATAATAAAAACATTCAAAATCAATACCAATCAATTGGAATTGATTCTGACCGCTTCCTGCCATATGATTATAGCATTGGTGGTTTACGAAATGATGTATCCGATATCCAGCTTAATGATTCAAATATTAAACAATGGATAGAAATATGGCATACCTTATATATTATAAATCTCTATTTTAATTATGTAGTTAAATCAAAGGTAGGAAGGTATAATAAATATCACGAAGAAATCAGTACAATGTTAAAAGAGTTGGAGCAAAAGCTTCAATACAACTTCAATTTCTCAACAAATGAGATTGATGAATTAAAAAAGCAGATTGAACAGATAAAAGTATCTTATAAAGAACTAGAAAATGGTCTTTTTGATCAGTCAACGTCTTACACGCAATCACTAAAAAAATGGGATCAGGTTTGGCAAAAAATCAAAGCGCCTTGTTTTAGAGTTGCTAAAGCGATAAGTTATACATCCTATTTTGAATTAACTGAACATGGTTACTTTGTTAAACATAAATTAATCCCAGATAGGGTATGGACCAAGTTAAAAGATAATGTAATACCTAGTAGTGAGATCGAACGACTCAAAGATATCGAGGAGTTATTATACAAGTTGCATGAAATCAATACAGATTTTAAAATTTTATCCGAAATTATAAGCACCATTTCAGAGATTTCTATACCAGAACTAGAAGAATCTCTACAATTTAGATGGATTGGATTAAGTTCGGGAGAATTAGGATTATTAAGATCTTTTGCAAGTCTATATTCAGCAAAATTGGCATTACAAAGAAAAACTCCTCGAGGGATTGACCAAGAGAATTTTCTAATACTTTTGGACGAAGTCGATCTAGGGATGCATCCCGAATGGCAACGAAAGTGGGTCAGCACTGCTTTACCTATCATTGAAAAAATATTTGATAACAAACATTTACAAATAATAATTACAACTCATTCACCAATCTTTCTATCAGATATCTATAAAGAAAATATTATCTACCTATCTAAAGAGAATACAGAATATGAAAATAATAAGTTCAATAAGACATTCGGCCAGAATATCTATACTCTTTACAAAAACTCTTTTTTTCTAAATAGGCTAATGGGAGAATATGCATATAAGAGCATTGAAGATACTTTCGAATACCTAAATTTTAAAATCAATTCTGATTCAAAGGGTATTCGACCTGAAAGCTTATTTAAGGAACTTAGTGATAATTTGCAAAAGAAAACGGCTCAAAAAATTATTGAATCTGTCGGTGAGCCCATTATTGCTAATCAACTACAAGAATTATTTAACCGAGCTTTTTTAGAAAACAAAGATGAAATTGAGGAGATAAAAGACAAAATTGCTAAGCTTCAAGAACAACTTAAACAACTTGAGGAGGACAATTCCAAATGATGGCCTTAGAAATACCCAAATATCCAAAGGAATTTATTGATGCCTATGTTAAATTGATGATTTGCAAATATTTAGATGCCATTATTAGTAAATCATTGTTGAAAAGAATTGAATTCTATAAACCAAATATCAGAAAAACCTTTGGCTACAGTAGTGCGACCGTTATAAAATGTCTAATTAAAGAATACTATTTTCATGAAAACCATTTTGATGAAATAACTCTCTATGCGAAAACACATAAAACTGATTTAGGAACGTTTGTAAAAGCGAAACTAGGAACAAGCAACAAAATTCTTATTAATAAAATAACTACAAATAATTTCAAAGACTACAGAACTGAATCGTGGTATGACGATTTTGTGAAAAATTTAAATTTACTAATTATGAGAAAGAGTCAAAAAATTATAAATTTCGTTGAGAGCTACAATAAAGTAGACACTAATGACTTTGTTGATTACTTTAGAGAATTAATAATAATCAAACCTGAGCATATGGATTCTTATATACAAAATTGTCCTAATTATCAACCACCCAACTTTAGGAATATTAAAAAAATATACAACTTATCACAGGAAATTGAAATTAATAATAAACTAGAAAAAATTAATAACTATATGATTCGAAATTTTATAATTTCAGATAGCTATGGTTTAATAGTATGCCCATACTGTAATAGAAATTACATCAATAGTAGAGGTGACTCATTTTCAGCTGAGATGGATCATTTTTATAACAAAAATGATTTTCCAATATTTGCAGTATCTCTATATAATTTCATACCTAGTTGTGGAACATGCAATCGTCTTAAGGGGACCTACGATTTAAAAATTAATCCTTTCTTGAAATGTGAAAATAATTGTGTAAAATTTGATATCATAAAGTCCAATGAGAATTATCAAATTGAATTAAAACATATTAAAGATAACAAACTAGTCCATATTAATACTCATCCTGACTTAGAGAATGATTTAATTAATGTTTTGAAACTGGATAAAGCTTACAAAATTCACGATTTAGAAGTTCAAGAGATGGTAAATAGAGAAATAGAATATGGGCAAGAATATAGAGATTCACTAATAAAATTATTAACTGGAACAGAGGAAGAAATCAATAGAAAAATAGATACTCTAATATATGGAGAAGTAGTATTCGCGCAAGAGAATGAACTTATTAATAAATCACTTGGTAAATTAAAAAAAGATGCTTATGAAAGAATCAAAGGATGGAAACTCAGTGAAAAATATGATGAATAATTTAAAAATAGATATCTCAAATGATTGTTAGTAAAAAAAAGGGGGCAAAAGGAAAACTAATCTACAACAAAAAGTATTAAGAAGGGATACCTCGAAATCAGGTATCCCTCTTTAGTTAATCACTTCTTCTAACCGTTTTTGTCACAAATCCAAATATAACTAGTACATTGAAACAAACATAGAAAGTAGTAAAACTCCAAACTCCATTAGTTGCTAAATCTTCTGTATAGAGATACCTTTCCGTAAAGAAGAGGTAAATTCCATAAATTTCAATAAAGACTAATCCACAGATGAGTCCGATAAGAAACAAAGCACCTGAAACTTTCACAATCCGATATAGGACAAGCAATATTAGTCCTATTGCTGCGATAATCAAAAGGCTTTGTAGAATTTGTTCCAACATCTTACACCTCTTTCTAGGCTAATTGCTTACGGTAATAGTTGGCTTGTTCCTGGTCAAGTTCATCTAGTTGAGCAATCAAATCAAGGTATTCTGCCTTCGTCACCTCATCTAAGCTTGGAAAATCATTCTCACGACTTGTGATGATGAGTTCCAGCTGTCCAGTGATTTCACGCTTTGAGAAGCTATAATCAAGAGTTTCATCTTCATACTGTTCCTTTAAAGCTTGGTAGTTGGCTCTAGCCTCTGGGCTTGTAAAGCCTTGTGCCAACCATTCTTCAATTTGATAACGCATTTCTTCTAGTGTTTGGGCCATAGTCTATTCTCCTTTTGTGATTTCTTGACTTCATTTTACCGCGTTCAAAAATATTTGTCAGCCTTTTTTCTTATATCTCAAGTGCTATTTGTTGCTCCTTTTGAGGTGTTGTATCTTCACTAAACTTGGCCAAAGCCGCATCTATTTCCTCAATTTCTGCTTCTTTTTCAACCAAGGGAGCCAAAACATCATACTTAGCCTTTACAAGCTGATAATCTTCTTCCTTGGGAAAGACTTTTTCAACTTCTACTTTGGCTACTTTTAACTTATCTCGTAAGTCCTTAACCATTTCTTCAGTCTTTTCTTGGTCATCCATGATATGGTCAATGACATTGCTAATCCGTTGAATAGTTCCCACGTCTGATTTCAAATCAAGAGCGACTGTATATTGGTTATCGCCTACAATCGTTAAAGTGACGGTCTCTGGTAAAGGCTCACTAGGACCTCGTGTAGTCATTTTTAAATCAAATCCTCTAAAGTTGGCAAGGGTTCTGACTTCCTTGGTCTCTGAGCGGTTATAGGTAATGAGTTTTCGCAGATAGTCCCCAGCTTCAGCACGATTATCCATTGCTTGATTGTCAAATCGCATGACAAAATCTTGCGACTTTGTTGCCAAAGATTGGGCAATATCTTTATCATATTGACTCAACCGTTTTTCCATAATAGGGAGGTGCTTCTCGCAATAGGAAATTGTATGGCGGTATTCATCTTTTGAGCGATTAAAAGCTCGTTTTTGATTTTCTAAAACTGTTAGTTCATTTTCCAATTCCATTTTGAGTTTGAGGTAGGGGTTTCCAGTTGCCAAGGCCTTAAAGTCAGAAGCCGTCATAGTTTGTTCATCAATGTCTTCTGCCGACCGCACAGGGTCTTTTGAGGTCATAATCTGAGTGATATATTTGAGCTTATTCTCCTGCGTCTGCCAGAGATAATTGTCAAAGCTCCCTTTGGTAATGTAGTGATAAATATCCACCTCTTGGTGCATGTTTCCTTGTCGGATGAGCCTTCCATTTCGCTGGACAATATCAGACGGACGCCATGGAACATCTAAGTGGTGGACAGCTTTCATGCGTGATTGCACGTTTAGACCCGTTCCACCTTTTTCCGTAGATGCCATGAGAATCCGTACTTCCCCACTATTGACCTTTCGTGATAGGGAATTTTTCTTCTCATCGGTATTGGCATCATGCACAAAAGCAATCTGTTCTTTGGGAATCCCTCGATCAACCAGCAAAGCTTTCAGTTCATTATAAACATCAAAACCTTCTTCCTTACTTTTAGGTGTTCCAATATCAGAGAAAATCATCTGAGTAGCCTTTTCTCCTGCTCCTTCAAGGTAGATTCGCTCGACATTAACAACCACTTGAAGGATTTTCTGATTATCTGATAAGGTATAAACAGGGTCAATCAACCGCATATCAATAGCTAGTTTTCTAGCTTCCCCGGTTATCTTTAACATATTATCTCTACTTGGGTCAACACTACCTGACTTGATAGCGTCTGAACGCTCTACCAGTTCTTCTAAATAGTATTTCTGAGCTTGCGTTAACTCGCTTTCCACCGCAATAATCTTAGCTTCAGGAACAGGTAAATCAAGCATGTCTGATGTCTGAATATCGGCAGTTTCCTTGTAGATTCGCATGAGTTCAGGCAAATTGACAAATTTCTTGAACCGTTTCTTAGGTTGGTATTTATCACCTGTCGGGGCTAGTTCCATAGAGTTTTCGATATTCCCAAAAGCTCCAACCCATGAGTCAAAATTGGATACCTGATATCGTTCCAAAACATCGGGCTGAATGTAATTCATCATGGTGAAAAGTTCACTGATGGAGTTAGAAACTGGTGTTCCTGTCGCAAAAACGACATTTCTATCGCCATGCTCTGCCTGAACCTGTCTCACCTTCATCTCCATGTCTACGTTCTTTTTTGAAGTGGTATTGGTGATTCCCGCGACATTCCCAAGTCCAGTGATTGGACGGATATTCTTGAAGTGATGAGCCTCATCCACAAAGAGAAAATCAATGCCAAGGTTTTCAAATTCAATAAAAGTATCTCGCTCCAATTTTTGGAGTTCTTCCAACTGGTGCTCTAGTCCCTTGATTGAACGCTCTGCTTCTTTGACCGTATAATCAGAATCACTTCCTAGTTTGATTTCTCTGAGTTGTTCGAGTTTGTCATTGATATAGGTAACCTGCTTCTCTCGACTCATCGGTATTTTTTCAAACTGGGAATCTCCAATGACAATGGCATCATAATCCCCTGTGATAATTCGTGATACGAACTGTTTGCGTTTGGCTTTAGCAAAATCTTTCTTAGTAGTCACATAGACTTTCTTGGTAGGGAAAAATTTCATGATTTCTTGACCAAACTGGGCAGTCAGACTAGACGGCACCACATAAAGTGGTTTATGTACCATTCCGAGTTCTTTCAATTTGAAACCAGCTCCAAGCATGGTCAAGGTTTTTCCAGACCCTACTTCATGAGCTAGAAGGGCTCTTTTTTCCTCAACAATCCGTTGAATGGCATTCTTTTGGTGAGGACGTAGGGAGATATTCTGAGCAAGTCCATCAATGGTTAAATGGCTACCGTCATAGGTTTTTGATACTGTACGATTGTAAAGCCTATTATAGGTGTCTTCAATCATTTGTTGGACTTCTGGATACCTTGCTACAAAATCTTGAAAGAGTTCTTGGAGGTGTGTTTCCTTGGCACGTAGGACCGTTGTTTTCTCTACATCCGTCACATTCTTTTTCTTATCCCCATCGACAACTTGTTTGGTGATGGTTGGTTGATTGGAATTCAGGAGATTTTCAAATATTTTACGACCACTATCATAGCGTGAAGCAGGGACACCTAAACTTCTATCCGTTGCGTTGGAATAGGTGTAGGCAAACTTAGATTGGTAAGTGATAACCCCGTCAATGGGACTGACTTCAAGGACTGTTGTTACTTCTTGGTCTGACAGTTCATAGGCTTTCCCCATAAAGGTTTCTTGGGCAAATTTTCCGTAAACAGTCAGAGGAATCCAGCGTGAACCGATTCGATAATCAATGTCTGCTAAAGTAATGCGTGCTGGTTTGACTGTTTCTAGAAGTCCTGCATAATGAGGCCAGTTAAAGTCCTGATTGCCTTGTTTCACGAATAGGTCCACCACTTCTAACTTAGTAACCACATCACCTGACAGAAAGTCTTGGCGAGAAACATAGGTCAATTCTCCATTCAAATACTTCTCAGGATCGGGCATAATGAGGTCTCCTAACTCCTCAATCAAGGTCATCTTCGATTCAACCTGATAGATAGACATCATATAAGCAAAATCAACACCTCGTCCGTCAGCCAAGCTGGAATTTAAGGCATCAAGGGCAGTATGTACCTTTTTAACCTCTTTTTCAGGTCGTACCAGAGCCTTTTCAAAGGCAAGGGATTTGGTATAGATAACAGACTTTCCACTCGAATCCAAACTTTCATCTTCCAAACTAGCAAGAAGCGAATATTTATCATCACTATCAAAAAGATTACGATTCACTGCACTGTTCAAATACCCATAGCGTTTGACAAAGCTATCATAGGTACGATTGAGCTTGCTTAATAAGTCGTTGAACTCGCCTTTATCATAGTCATAATAGCGTTGAATGGCAATGACCTCTTTATAGGCATTACGAATGTCCACCATTCCTTTGATTCGTGCTACTTCTTTCTCAGATAAGGGAGCTTCATAGAAAACTGTCTTTTTATATAACCCTTTAAACTGACCACGTTTTGCTGCATCATCGGTCACATAAACATCCAGAGCACTGCTATCTGTGACTTCTAAGCTATTAAATCTATCAATCTGTTTTTGGGAATGTTTGGGGTCCCATGCTTTAAAGTTGCCATCTTCATCGACATAGTAACTGATTTCTTCCGTCTTGGTTCCAACTCGAATACCTTTATTATCTCGATAGTAGACCGTAGAACCCTGGTAACCAAAACTGTACTGACCTAGATTCTCCCTCATTTCAGCTGGAATGGAGGTATCAATGACTTGTTCGGTCAAGACATTTGAGTTAATGAAGACCTCATTTCTATTAATCTCTCTTGGGCCTTTTACTTGATGTAGAGCAGTTTGTACACTTGTAATCAAGTTATCACTAGTCCCCTTAACAAAAAGTGTTCCACCGTTAAAGTTTCTAACTTCATAGATTCCTAGCACTTGGCTATTGTATTCTCCATCAAAGTAAGGATTGAGCCAAATGCGACTATCCTTTTCATAACGAATGGAACCTGAAAAGGCTAAGTCATCTGTCACATATCCCTTGTTCAAGTGTTTCTGGAAGAACAACATATCCGTTGTGACAGTGGTTCCTGCAATGGTCTTAAAGGCAGAATCAGGCAGTCGAACCCCTCCAAGAAAGTCAGTTGTCTCACGAATATCTTGTAAAATGTTTTCGGTTCGCTTATCCATGGTTCCTGTTGAAGAGATAATGGCTACTTGCCCACCATCATGCACCAAATCAAGGGATTTTTTAACAAAGTAGTCATGAATCATGTAAGGCTTATCGTACCTGTTATCCGCAATTCGTATATTGGCAAACGGCACATTTGAAATCACCAAATCAAAACTATTGTCGTTAAAAGCCACCGTCTCAAAACCCTTAATTTCAATATGACTATTCGGGTGAAGGTGTTTGGCTATAGCTCCTGTAATGGTATCTAGCTCTACGCCATATAGTTCACTCTTTTCTCTTAAGTGTTTAGGCATAGCCGCAAAGAAATTCCCTGTTCCCATGGAAGGGTCTAGGATTTTGCCACCTGTAAAGCCATCTCTTTCCAACTTATCCCACATCTGACGGATAAGGGCAGGGTCCGTGTAATAAGCCGTCAGTGAGGACTGTTTCATATCTGAATATTCTTTATCTGATACTAAGTTTTTGAGTTCTTCACGTTCCTTCGAGAACTTCGGATTATAGTCATCAAAAAAATCATTGGCAAGCCCTCCCCAGCCTACATACTTGGCCAGCAGTTCTTGTTCACTCGGACTTGCTTTACGGCGTTCTGCTTCAAGTATTTTCACCAAACGAGTAGCAGCTATGTTTGTCTCAACCTTATCTCTAGCAGTCTTAGGATAGAAGTCCGTCAAATCTTCTGGAAAATGGAAGTCTGTTACTGGACTATCTGGAATTATTTCGACTACCTCCTCTTCAGGAATTTGATTATCTGTATCTTCAAGATCAGTATCGTTATGACCTTTTTCTGAACCATCTGGATCCAAAACTCCAATGTTCTGAACAGCTTCATTAACGGATTGACTTGTTTCCTCTTCCAGAAATGAAAAAAGATTCAATTCTTGGTCTGGTTCGTCCAACTCTACTTTTGGTTCTGGCTTTGGGATATGAAGCACCTGACTAATTTCCTCCCATGTTCTCAAATAAAGAACTGGATTTTGTTCAATGATATCGGAGAAATCATTAACCAACTCAATTCGAATCAAACCATTTAATCGTGCATCGCTGACCGACGTCACTTCAAAGTCCTGTCCCTTATAGGAAACCAATGACCCCAGAGGATAAGTGTCCAATACTCTCTGGACCAGTGGATTTTCCGCGAATTCTTCATCAACTATTTCTTTTCCCTCAGCTTTCTCTAGCTTGTTCTTCCAATCTCTGAGGGTTAAATCTGGCTGATTGCCTTTATCTTTTTCAAATTGCTCCGCGTCTTCTCTGCTAAGTTCTTGGTGTAAAAAGGCGTAAGCAATTTGTCGCAGCTCTTCAATGGAAAGCTGGCTACCAAAGAAAAATTCAATTTTTTCATGACCCAATCCCATTTGGAGTAGTTCTGTCGCAAGGGCTAGTTGAGTTACAGAGGCATTGGGATAGCCACCTAGTAAAGCAAGATCCGCATTTTTCAAACGAAAACGACCTACCGCATCCAATAAAATACCAACTTGGTCTGGGTCAAACTGAGATAGCTCAATCCCCACTTGAGTCAATTTTTCTTGATTTTCTATCCTAATGGCTTGTCCAATTTTTTCTAACTCCTTTTCTTCGACTGTAGTCAACGTTCGTTTCAGCTCATAGGGACTGCCATCAGCCTCTAGATAGGTAAGTAACTCTTCTCCTTCAAAGACTGGTGTCATTTCCATCTCAGTATCAAAATCACCTCGTCTAAAACTTGGGACTTTGGAACGTTCATTTCGAATTTGGTCAAAATATGTTAGAATCTCAAATTTACGTCGTAAAGATAACTCTTCATAAGCTGGCAGATGACTGGTTTTTCCTGTTTGAACATCTAGTTGAGACAAATCTACATCCAAACTAGCAATAACCAGAGAGCCCTCTTCTCGAAAAGATATTGCTTGATGAACACTTGTTTTGTGCTCATCAACAGTTTCTTGATTTTCTAGAATAGTTTCATCAGCTCTTGTTTCAAGCTCAGGCTCGTAAGTTAAGAGAAACTGTTCAATATCTCGGCTAATCCGATCCGCTAAATTATTAGCCACACGATACACATTGACCAAATTAGCTCCCCTACTCTTTTGTAATAGAGAATCTGGTGAAATAGTTTGGTAGTGTCCATTTGAGTCTAATAGTTGAAAACGAGTGGCCAGATTGAACAAGGCCACTTCAATCACCAAGTCTTTTTCAGACGGCGATAGTTTGTCGAGTTTTTGGAGACCACTTTGGCCGAAAACTTGTGTATAGGTCAATAGATCATGAGCAGTATCATAAGGACTAGCCTGGACAAAAGCTGAAACATCTGTCTCAAAGTGAAGTACCTGAACAGGGCTAATGTTTGCTTGCCTATTGGATAAAAACTGACGAATAAGACTATCCCACTCCTCATCAAAATGCTCTGCTTGGTAATATAAAAACGCCTCAAGCAAGGCTCTATCACGAGGAATGGTGGCTCTCATCATTTGTAGTAAGACTTCTTGATTCATTTTCCCTCCCATTTTAAAAGGGCTGAGAGTTTTTCTCAGCCCTTTGCGTTAATCTAGGACCAAGGCTCGTTGGTCTCTTTCTTGTGGAATACCTTCCATTACAGTTGCCACATAGTGTTGTAAGAAATGACTTTTCTGGTCTAGTAAATCTTTTTGCAAGGCAAGGTGAACCAAATCTCCAAAATAATCCTGACTGGAAATAGCCAAGTCCTGTTGAATCATGTCCTGTAAGGTTTCAAGGCTAAGTGGTGAATAATCGTCACTATCCAAAACCTCATACTGTTCCAAGGTGTCTGAAAGACTATTTGATGACATCAGATCCATAATAAAACTAGAGCCTTCCCCTGTTCGGTACAACTTTTCTAGAATGTCAGTCATATCTGCCTGTACTTCATCCTGATAACTATCCACTTTAACTCGTAGCTCATCACTAATCAAGGATAGGTCATCTTCATCCATATAATCTTGATAAACCTGATTGAGGATTGTTCTATCAGAAATACTTAATTCCAAAGAGAGAAAGGCCTTGATAAACTCTTGGTAATCGACCTTCTCCATTTCAGACAAAGCCTCTTTCATGGTGTCAAAGTTCCAAGCCATCACACAACTCCTTTTGTGGGACTAGTGGTGAATGTCCAGATTGTAGCTCCTCTAAATCAGCTTGACCATCACCATCTGTGTCAACAGACTGCGGATTGGTTCCCAAAGCCAGTTCCTGAGCATCTGTCAAGCCATCTTGGTCTGAATCCTTTTCATAAATAGTTTTTGGATTCATCTACTTCTCCTCCTTTTTCTTCAGTCCATAAGCAGTACCAAGTAGAATACCAGCTCCAATCAAGCCCAAAAGGGATTCCTGTTCCCCTGTATTTGGCAAAATGCTTGCTGGAACAGGCGGTTCAATAGTCTCAATTGGTGGTTGAGGTGGTGTGGGTTGATTTGGACTTGGTTCTTCAGGTTGAGGTGTATGTGTTACAACTGTATTTGAGCTAATGACATAGCCATTCACTGTATGAAGGTAGGTATTCTCCACCTGACCAGCCGCAATCCGTTTCATCTGCAGGTAAACATCTGCCTGAAAAGCTGAATCATCAGATATAGTCTCTAAGAAGGATTTATCAAATGAAATTGACACTAGGCCATTTTCTGTATCCACCTGTTGCAAGGTATATTTCGTGACTTCTGTCCCCTCTTTTAAGACAGAACCGTCTTTGAGGATGACATCCGTCATCAGATAGCTGCGATAAACACCATTATACTCATCATGCTTTTCATCATAGTTATCTTCAAAACCATATTCAAATAAATCAGTCGCACGATTACTTGGAATCAATGCTCCAACCAAGCGATAGTTAAAGGTTTGATGCAAGGCCACTTCTTTCCCGTCAAGGCTGTCATCTTTATGAGACAAGTCGATCACCACATCTTTTTGTGGGTCTAATTTTGGAACATTATTAACCACTGTTTCCGTGACATAGGCCAAACCAAAATCAATCTGATAGGCTGTATTTTCATACTGACCACCTGTTTTGGTCAACTCATTTTTTACCGTCATCGGAAGCGTGACAACTAAGGTTTGACCAGTCTTCACATAGGTATCATAAAAGGCTTTTGAATCATCGCTACTAAGAACTTGAATGGCTCCTTTAGGTGTAAACTGACGTTTAACCATGGCATCTTGGACGACTTTCGGAGCTTCTGACAAACTAGCGTAGGTGCTGACAGAGATACCAGATACACGATTGCCATCCTTATCCAAAACTTGAATGCCATCAGGATTTAGGGTAAGGGCTTCTTCTGGGTAATCGTCTACCATGTAAAATCCCTTGGCAAGAACATCATCCGTCACGACCATGTCCTTGTATTGACTGTAATCCAAGACAATTTTGTAATAATTGACTGTATTCGGAAGGACAGTCTTTCCATCAATTAAAATGCCTTCTTGATTGGTATTAGACTTATGTGGAGTTACTTTAGGGACGAAATTAGTCACCGTATTGGTTTCATAAGCTTGGCCAAAATCCACCTGATAGGCCACGTTTTCATAAGACTTCCCTGAATTAAGCATGGTTTCCAAAACCGTCATCGGAGTGACAATGGTAATATTCTCTCCCTTGGTCACATAAGATTCAAAAAAGGCTTGTGGGTCCTCAGGCATAAAAACTTGAAAAGCTCCTTTAGGCTGAATTTTTTGTTTCGAAAGGGCTGCTTGTAGCGTTTTAGGAGCTTCTGATAATTGAGAATAAGCCTTCACCGTGATTCCTGAAACTGTTTTGCCATCAGATGTGACAAACTGAATAGCTGCTTCATCTGGCAATAAAGCTTGTTCTGGATAATCATCCACAAAGTAAAAACCTTGTGCAATCTGAGTGTTGTCTGCTTTAATCCCTCGGTATTGGTCCAAGTCCCATGAGAGAGTATAGTGATTTTGAGTTCCCACTAGCATGGGCTTCCCGTTGATATCCACTTTATCCTTGTTTAGGTTTTGTTTCTTGGGTTCTGGAGAAACAAGGGTGTTGGTCACTTCCTTGGTTTCATAGCCATTTCCAAAATCAACTTGATAAGCCTTGTTTGTATAGGTATTAGTTTGACCATAGAGAATATCTTTAACCGTCATTTTGGTCAAAAGAACTAAAGAAGTTCCTGTTTGAACATACTGGTCATAAAAGGCTTGGTTGTCATCCGGCAAAAAGACTTGAAAGGCACCTGTCGGTGTAATCTTAGCACGAGCTAATTTATCTTGAAGGTCTTTAGGGGCTTCATTTAGGGAAGCATAATTTTTAACCGTAATTCCTGATACCTTCTGACCGTCAAGGGTTGTAACAGCCGTCCCATTTTCCACCACATCAAGCACATCCTCTGGGTAATCGTCCACAAAGAAGAAGCCTCGTGCAATTGTCTCTTTTGCAGAACGATCTCCCTTATACTGGTCCAAATCCCAAATCAATCGGTAGTGGTTGGTTGTGCCAAGGGCTACGACCGTGTCATTAATGAGGACACCGTCCGCATTTTCATTGTTTTTATCTGGTGTAATGAGCGTGGTTGTCTCCCCATCACCTGGTGTACGAACCGTTACAACATTCGAAGTGACTGTGTAAGCATTGGTTGTGCCCTTGTTCAAAAGGAGTTTGTAACTATTGGAATAGGTTGCCCCATCATTTTGAATAGAACCATAGAGTTTTGGAGCGGTCAGTTGATATACCTTGGTTAAATCTTTATTTACCTCCTGCAACAAGTTTTCCTTTGCAGTTAAGGTCACAAAATTCTTAGTCTCATCAAAGCTAAGGACATAGTTTCCATTCTCTTTTTGTGTTGTTTCCTTATCAAATAGGTAACCAGCAGGCAAGTAGTCCTCAAAAATAAGACTAGTCGTTTGGGCACGATTGGGCGATAAGGCATCAACTGTTAAGGGATAAATCACCGTTGAATCTTTTGCGACAGTTTTCTCATGAAGATTAGCTTGGTCACTATTGACTACTTCTTTCATAATCTCTGGAGTTGTCGTCAAACGGTACGCATGATAATGGACAGTCGGAACTTGTGGTGGCGTTGGAAGTTCTTTTGGAATAGGTTTAACAGGTAAGTTTACCTTGGTCAAAGTTAGACTAGGCTGCACTACTTCTTCCAAAGGCTTTGGCGTGAAGGTCACAGGCTTTTCAGGTGTAAAGGTTTTTGGAGTAAAGACATCTGGTGTTACCGTAATAGGTTCTGGAACGGGTTCAAGTTCCACCGCTACATGAGGTTTGGGACTATACGGTGTTACTGTACGTGCAACTGGTAGGGTATTTAAGGCGAACCAGTATGACAAGCCAACATTCTGTAGCATATCGCCTTGGCCAAAGGTTACTGTGTAGGTATTACCTGATGTAACTGTTGAGACAATAGCTCCTTTATAAGCATAACGACTTGATGTGGTATCCCATTCCTCAGGTAAATTCAAATCACTAGCACGGTTGGAACCCAAAGAACGTGCTAGACCTTCATTAGTCACTTGAACGGTTGAACCATTGATTGGCACAAATTTCCCAGATGAATCTTTAACATATTCTAGACCAATGTCATTATGATTGAGGGAAGAATGTGTGAAGACACCTGGTTTTTCTTTGGAGAAGGTAACTTGTGAGCCGTTTTCCAAAAAATACTTAGCAACTACACGAAACTCCATCTTGTCTGTTCGCCAGTCACCGTTTCCGTCATTTCGATAGGCAATAAAGCCCTCTGTGGGATCGTTTGGTACAACCAATTTCACGGCATCGGTTCCAGCTGGTGATACAAGGTTGGTAATATCGTAAGTCACTCGACTAATCTTTTTACCATCAAATCGTGCATTTTGAAGATTTTGATAGTTAAAACTAAGGGTCTCACCTGTTTTGAAGCTATCATAGACAAAGAATCCTGTTGAATCCAATATTCTTGAGTAGCCACCCAGCATGGCATCGCCAGTTGAAATGATTTGATTAGGATTTCGGGTAATTGCTCCATGTTGTGCTTGGGGTTCACCGTTATTGAGATTGAGGGCTTGAGCAAGGGCTTCAGAAATATAACCTTCTTCACCTTTCGAAATCTCGGCCAAGTCACGTTGATAGCGTTCCATTTCTTTGGTATTGTAGGCATCAATCACTTCATTTTCTTTTCTGGCTGCGGCTTCTTTTTCTTGATTACGTTTTGTGATAGCTTCAATCTCGGCTGCACGATCTGAAACTAATTGTTGTTTCTCCTGATTAGCTTGATCTACTGCGGCTTGACCTGCACGGTTTTCAGCATCAACAGCTGCTTGACCTGCCTGATTACGCCTTTCAATGGCTTCATTATCTGCCTTTGCCTTAGCAAGTCCAGCCGCATTCTCTTTTTGAATGACCTGATTTTTCGCAACAATATCATCTGCCTTGGTTTTCTTTGTTAGATAATCCGCTACAGCTTGTTCGTTAGTTGATTGAATAGTTTCAACAGCCTTGCCATAGTTTGTATAGTCCAGTACAGATGTTCCGTTTCCTGATGAGACTACTTGTTCTTTTACTGTCACATCAGCATCTGCATACTGAGATTTTAGGTCATTGACCTTGGTATCAACCCAAGCATTTGTCTCCTTCCCAGTTTGGTTGGCACCTTCGTAGGCCTGTGACAGCTCCTTGTTTTCTTGTTCAATGCGGGCTTTATTCGATTCATATGTTGCTTTATCAGCTTTGTAGGTTTCAGTAACTTCATTGATAACCTCAACTTGTTTTTGGGCATCTGCTTCTGCTTTAGAAATTTGTTGGTTAGTTTCTGCCGCAGATGTCGTATTTCCCAAATCCATTGGACTATCTTCAACCGTAGAAACACCTTCAGCATTTGCTTGCTCAACTGCTTGTGTTACCGTATCGTGTGGTACGGTGACAGCAATGGCACCATTAGATTGTCCAGTTGAATCTAGGCTATTTGTTTGTTCAGAAACTGGACTTGGTTGAGCCTCTGGTAAATTGGTGGCTGGATTCCCTGTTCGTTGCATGGTTGTATCAACGGATGGTGTGACTTCATCAGCATGTGCAACCGTACCTCCCCAAGCAACAACAGCGGTCACCATGGTTCCAAGGGCAACCGAACATAGAGTACGGTATTTTTTACTCTTGCGAAAGACGTGTTTCTCGCCTTTTTCCTGATTGACAAGAAAGTGATGATTACATGTTTTGGTCATAAAGTGTCCTTCTTTTCTTTTTTCTGTAGCAACAAACTGTCACTCTTTATTAGATACGAGGGCGTTAAGCGAGCACGACAAAAATAGGAGTTTTGACGAAGAACTTTCCGTTCTAGGAGAAACTCTCTTTTTTGTACAGCTCGTAGCCCAAGTTCAATACCATCATAAAAAAGAAGGCTTGATTTTGTTATCACAATAAAATGAGGGAAAAGAAAATGTTGCTTTTACACTACAAATGTTGTAAAATTGTAGTGTAAAAGCAACAAGTGGGGGCCGTATGTCAAAAAAAGAGATTCTACTCGATTTTATAGAAAAGAACAATGGAATTGTCACAAACAAAGATTGTAAAGCACTAGGTATTCCAACAATATATCTGACAAGACTAGAGAAAGAAGGCATTATCTTCCGAGTTGAAAAAGGTATTTTCCTAACCCAAAACGGAGACTATGATGAATACTACTTCTTTCAATATCGTTTTCCTAAGGCTATTTTCTCTTATATTTCGGCACTGTATCTACAACAGTTTACAGATGAAATTCCACAATATTTTGATGTGACAGTTCCTAGAGGCTACCGCTTTAATACTCCTCCAGCTAATCTAAATATTCACTTTGTCTCTAAAGAATACAGCGAGCTGGGAATGACTACTGTACCTACTCCTATGGGAAACAACGTAAGGGTATATGATTTTGAACGTATTATTTGTGATTTTGTAATACATCGAGAAAAGATTGATTCCGAACTCTTTGTCAAGACACTTCAATCTTATGGGAACTATCCTAAAAAAAATCTAGCAAAACTCTATGAATATGCGACAAAAATGAATACTTTAGAAAAAGTTAAACAAACTCTGGAGGTTCTAATATGAACAAAGCTAAATTAACAGCACTCTGTCATAAAATATCAAAGAATACTGGTTTAACCTTTAATTCCGTGATGACCTATTACTTTCTTGAAGTGATTTTGAAAAAATTAAGTCAGAGTACCTATTCAAATCACTATATCTTCAAAGGAGGATTCCTACTTTCGAATGTCATCGGAGTTGAATCTCGTAGCACTGTTGATATTGACTTTTTATTCCATCAAATAACACTATCAGAAGAAACTGTTAAACAGCAACTCAAGGAAATTTTAGCAGATTCCGAAGAAGGTATATCTTTTGTGATTCAATCAATCACAGCTATTAAAGAAAGTGATGACTATGGTGGCTATCGAGCAACAATTTCGTGCCAACTTGAGAATATTAAACAAGTTATCCATTTGGATATTGCGACAGGCGATGTTGTAACTCCTCAGCCTATTACATACGACTATAAAGCTATTTTTGATGAAGACAATTTTCCAATCATTGCTTATACAATTGAAACAATTCTAGCTGAGAAACTTCAAACCATCTATTCACGTAATTTCTTGAACAGCAGAAGCAAAGATTTTTATGATGTTTATATTCTATCAAAACTAAAGAAAGAAGATATTGACTTCATTCAGTTGAAAAATGCCTGTCAGAGAACATTTTCCTATCGCGAAACAGAACTCGATTTTGAAAAGATTATTGAACTACTCGAGAGGTTCAAATCTGACCCTATTCAGAATAAACAATGGCAAAATTATTCGAAAAAATATAGCTATACAAAGGGGATTTCCCTTGCAGATGTTCTTGATGAGATGATTCGTCTCATAGCAGTTCTTATTTCTATAAAATTCTGATTAATAGTGACCAAAAACAAAAAGGATATGCTAACATTTATACATTTTGTTAGCATATCCTTTTTTATTTCGTCGTATAAGCAAAACTCAAGCTACTATCCACTCCAGATAATTTACGGAAGGTGTAGTTTGGATTGCCATTATAGTTGGTTTCGGAGATAAGGAATGAGCCATCTGGGTAGACTTTCTCCACAAAAGCCACATGTCCGTATTCTGTTGGTGTGCCATGTCCTCCTCCCGCAAAGGAAAGGATAGCTCCTGCTTGTGGACTTGTCCCTGTCTCTCCACCGAGACTTGCGGCTGTTCGTACCCAATCTTGGCCATTGCCCATTGTACTGATAATTGGAATCTTCTCACCATTTTTACCTTTAAGTTTTAGACCCAGTTGGTTGATACGGGCTGCGACTCCCCAAGTACATTGGCCGTAGGCATATCCCATACCGTCACCACCTCCTGGAATAGAGTTCTCAAAAAGGTCTCCTCGTACAGCTTCAAGTGCTTTTGGATCGCTTTGTGCAGTCCCACCGTTGGGTTGACTAAAGCCTTTTTCAATTTGGTAATACCACTCACTTGCTCGTGTCTGACGCTCAAGTAGCTTATCCCCTGAATTTCCTTCCCAGTAAATGAGAAAGAGTTGGGCAAGACTAGCTGGACTTCCTGAATTTTTGAAGAAGTCCTTTAACCAGTTGGTGTAATAAGGACTATCCCCATGCATCATGAAATCCAGTTGTAACCCTAAGTCATACCACTTTAGATTTTTTCCTTTGGCATATTCCAACAATAAAGTATGTCTGCGTGACCCATCTGCGGTATCTGTCCATTGGCCTAAGCCTAAACCACGTTTAAGAATATTTGGGTAACGTCCATTGTATATAGTTGGACCATTGAGTGAGAGCCAGCCCTCATCATCCCACGAACTGTCTGTCGCACCAATAGGGGGAGATAGATAGTCGCCCTCTGCACGCTTGGGATTAATAGAGGATTCTACCGACCAATTTCCTAAAATAGCTGCTATAGCTTGATTTGTCGCACCTTTGCTTTTAAGATAGTCATAAATTGCCTTGGCTCTCTCGAACTCATCGCCGCCAAACTGACCGATAGTTGGAAGAATAGTGGTCTGAACCTGGATTACTTTTGGAAAGTAGAAAGCTGGATTGACATAGACCAACTTATCCGTGTCATCATCAACCTTTTGATAGGTGACTTTTAGACCCGTTCCGTCCTTGGTTTGACCAATAATGTCTCCTGCCAAGACTTGTTGATTTTCGCTCACTCGGCCTGAATGAATGCCAAACAAGGTTAGTTTAGTCTTATTCACTCCCTTACCAGATGTCAAAATAACATTCTCTCCATCAAGAGATACCTTGCCATCCATCGGAGACACAATGACTTGACCTTCTTTTGCTTCTAAGATGATATGGTGATGAAGCGTTGGTTTCTCATCAATGACCTCATAACCATATCGGTAGGTCATGCTTAAGCTATCCTCATCGGTCTGTCCCTGAAAGGGATTGTCCAATTCTTGAAGGGCTAGATAGTTGCCTCCTTCTGTCAACTCCTTTAACTCTTCCTGGTCCTCATCAGACAGCTTGTAAGCAGGTTCTTTATATAAGTCAGACATGGATTTAATAGAATCTCCACCATTTAAGTCTGTCCACACTTGACTGAGAAACGCTTTGTAGGTCACACCACCTGCTTCCATGAAATCGTCAAGCTTATAGTCTTGGTATTGATGATTCATGTAAACCATGACCTCATCAATCTTAGTGTAAAAGGTAATTCCCTTTTCGTTGGTTCTTGTATGTTCCGCATCTTCCAACGTCATGTGGGTATAACTCTTACTCAATTCTATTTCATCTTGTTGAATGACACTACTACCTGAGACACTCATGAAAAAGCTCATCATCAAAAGGAGTATCAAGAGAAGGCCTGAGACAATCCAAGTCAAAGGATTTCCCGCAATTGCAGAAAAGAAGGTCAGACTTCCCTTAATGGCTTGGGCAATCCCCTTAACTCCTGCTAGACTGTGCTTTCTGGCATGCTCTAAAAAGGTTTGGTAGCGTCTTTGTGGTTTAAAATGTTTCTGGCGTGTGAATCCTTTTCCCTTTTTGAAGTTCTGGAATCGTTCCTTTCCATGAGCCACTTTCGTCTTTGTATAACGCACACCAGTCTGTCCACTTTTCACCGCCACTTTACCAGCTTGATAGGTAAACCTGCCATAGCGTCTGGCTTTCAAACTAGTATCCTTTAAGGTTCTAAAACCTTCTAAATCATCATCCTGTGCCACCAAGTCAAGCGATTCAGATGCAACTAAGCCTAATCCAACTTTGACTTTGGTAGAGTTTTTCTTAGTCTTTTGGACTTTCTTGAGTTGTTTAACCTCACGCTTGGCAGAACTTACGTCTTTTTCTGCACTGAGTCGATCAAATGATTTTTCTTGGTGAAACTGAAAGCGAGACTTCAGGGAAGGATTTTCTTTTTGGAAAGTAAACTTGGGATTAACTACCTGCTGTTTCTCACTTAGTTTCACTTCTGACAGATGTTTTCTTGCCGTCCGCAAACGTTCTTGAGCTTGCGGAAGTCGATAGTTCTTGATTTCCTTTACCTTCAACAGTTTAGGAGAAACATAGGTAATTTCTTTTAGGAACTTCTCTTCTGCTTCCTTTTGGCTACTGAGTAGATTTTCTTTTAACTCTATTTTCTTATCTTGAAAAAGAGAATTTTGGGCTGGTTTTCGAAATCTTCCTTTTTTAGGAACAGTCTGTCTTAAGGTCCTAACTTCTTTCCGATAATGTATACGGGCCGATTTTAAGTTGCTTCGAAAGTTTTGCCTAGCCTGTTTGACTAGCTTTTTATCCTCTTTCATCTCATGTCCTCATTTTTTCAGGGTCCGTACTCATGATGTCAAAGAGCTTGGTGTGTTGTGGAATCTTATTTTTAAATGGAACAACGGTTGAACCGGCCTTGATTAGCCCAGCACCTTTTTCAGGATTGACCAAGTATTTCTCCAGTTCCTTGGAAAGTCCAAGCATATGCACCAATTCTTCTCGATCGCTCTTAGCCTGTTTTAAAAGAATCATGAACTCGCTATTGGCAATAATGCGTCTGCCGTTGGCATCCAAAAGAAGAGTTTCTACATTCTGAGTAATGCCTGTCGGTATCGCCCCATACTTACGGACACGACTCCAAAGTTTAAAGAAGAAATCAGAGGCATATTTGTCCAATAAGAGTAGCTGCATTTCATCAAAGTAAATCCAGGTCTTCTTACCTAGCTTTTGGTTTTTGACCACCCGATTCCAAATCTGGTCAAAGATAACCATGAGGGCAATCTGTTTTAATTCATCGCCTAACTTTTTGACATTGTAAATCAGGAAATGACTGTCTGTTTTAATATTGGTCCGATGTGAAAATATGTCCAGCGACCCTTCCACATAGAGTTCCATATCCAGTGCCAAGTCCTTAGCTTCCTGTTCAGGTTGTTGAGCTAAGACAAAGACCCATTCGACCAGGGACGGTGTGTTAAAATGCTTATAGGTGAGTCGTGTCACACGGTCAATCAAGGATTTTTCACGACCATCCATTTTGCGATCCAAGAGCTTCCCAATCCAAGATAAGAGAAATTCGGACTTGACCTTAACTGGATCCTCATCCATATTCTCATCTGATAAATCTAAGACATTTAAGAAGGTAGTGGAATCTGGAGCAATATCAATACTCTCCCCACCAAAGGCTTGACCGATAATACTATACTCATTTTCTGGGTCAACAATAATAATTTCAGTATCACTATCTGCTTCCTTGAGCTTAGTAGAGATGATTTCGTGTTTTGTCGCCATCCCTTTGCCAGCTCCAGAAGTCCCTAAAATCAAACCTGACGGAGTATTTAACTTACCACGGTCAATACTGATGATATTACTTGAGATTTGATTGATGCCATAAAATTTCCCACCCTTGTCCTGAATATCAACGGAAGTCCAAGGTGCATTCACGGCAATGTTTGAAGTCAATAGAGACCGAGAAACACCTTCAAGATAGTTCTTCCCAAATGGCAAGAGACTATTAAATGCAGCTTCTTGCATATAGGTCAAGTTATCGATAATCATATCATTAGACCCTGCCACTTGCTTGATAATATCAAGAGATTGTTTGAGTTGGTCTTCAGTATCCGCCAGCACGCCAATTAGAAATACGGTGTCAAACAGTTTATCTCCTGTTTGGGTCATGGTTTGAAGAAGAGCTTCCGCTTCATCGATATTGTTTTCAAGAACATGGCCGACCTTCTCCAAATAGATGCCTGTCCGAGCCATCTTTTGTTGTTCCCCAATCTTTTGCGATTCCATCAAGGTTTTCTTGGTTCGTAGCTTGGTCATGGTTTCAGACTTGGTGGAGCCTTTAGCATGTAGGCTAATCATCACTTCCAAATCTGACTGCATGAGGTCACGAATAAATTTATCCCCTAGCTCCATACCATAGTCACGAACATAGACAATCTGTAATAATCGATCGTCCAATTCAATATGATTCTTGTGTTTAAAGGAAAGGTAGGTTGGGGCCATAAAGTGTTTGGTGGATTGACCTGACAGGGTCAAATCCTTGTAAGAGAACGGTAAATGATTTTCACCTCGTAACATATCCGCAAGGACATTCACTCGCTCCTCTCCACCAAGCAGACCAAGAGACACATCAATCTCAGAAAAGCCACTCTTGAAATATTCTCCAATTTGAGACAGAGAACGAAAAGCTAGTTTTGGTGTTTGGTCGCTCTTGCCAAATGAAAGAAACTTGACAGCCGAAAAGTTGTTCTCACCCGCCTCTAAGTTGGCATCCATCATGCGGTTCAATTCATCACGATAAGCATCAAACCCATCTTCCTGTAAGGGATAGAGAATACTCTTACGGAATTTTTCCAAATTGACCTTTTGATTGAAAATGGTCAGTTGGAAATTGGTCTTATCATCCAGTGAATTGATTAAATCGGAATATTTTTCAACTATAGCTCCTTTATCATCTAAGCCAACTGTTTGATAATTGACATCTCCTAAGAGATAGGTTTGTGAGAAATAACTTGGACTGACCTGCATAAGGCCATTTTGAAAAAGTCCTTGATAAGCTAACGTATTTACGGTAGAAGGTCTGATCTCCTGCTTCTGTGCTTTCGTCTTTTGCTTTTTGTCATTAGAAGAGGTCTTTGGTTTCATTGAGTGTTTTAATTTTTTCACGTTGGTCTCCTTTTCTTCCAGTTATTGTACGGTCTGGCACCGTTAGTTCATAATGAAATCGGTACCTGAGATAGGTTTCAAATGGTAAGTCATTGGGGCGATAGACTCCAAATAACATGAGTGGAATGGTGAAGCTAAAAACAAAACCATAGACAAACCAATCCCCAAATTGCCAGTAAAATAGGTTCAAACCCAATACCAAAATGGTTATGGCGACGGCTGGAAATACAAAAATAACCTGTCTAGTTGTAAATCCTAGCCATGCCCTGTGTTGAACCTTTGAGATGTCCTTAAAGACACGAGTGTTCATAAATGTTCTCCAATCTATGTAAGCTATAAAAAGAGGAGGCGGGCAATTTACTCCCATCCTCCTACATCCCCAAAATACTTCGGGCGGTCCGTTGACTGCCAACCAAGGCAATGATTAACAATATGGCCTGTACCAAGCCACCAAACATAATGGCGAGTGATTCCATAACTCCAGCTCCATTTGATACGGCAATCTTTCCAGCCGATTCAAACAAGGGAACAAGAGATACAATTAGAAAAATCAAAATACCTTGAACGGCATAGACCATGATGTTTTTAAGGTAACCAATCCCAACACTTCTCCAGTCATCACTAAGGAAGGTCGGAATGGTAACAGGGGCAAAAGGAATCATCAGATAGAGTTGGATAAAGCGAATGGTAATCAAGATATTGACAACCATGATGCTGGCCATTCGTACCAACCAAATGAGAATCGCAAAAAAGCCAATAATCATTTTTCCTACAATTCCAGATCCCTTAATGCCTGAGATGGTATCGTAATTAGCACCACCATTCGTGACAAGACTTGCCACTTGTTCAATAACATAAGAGGCAAGGGCAATAATGGCTTCCACAATAACCGTCGTATTGGTAATCACGACCGCGACCATGATGTAGCTGACAATCATAGGTGCCATGGCTTCGAAGGTCATTGCACCACCTGAGTTTGCGATTTTCTTGGCCATTTTTGAAAATTCGAGTACGAGAACAACCGCAAGAATAGCTACTCCCAAGGGCTGCATAATCCCCTTGGTAATGGCTGTCATGTAAGACCACACCGTCGGATTAAAGTCCGCTAGTGACTTAACCAAGTTGGCGGTTGATTCTAAATCCACTTGAAACCCTTCAAAAAGGCTGTCGCTAGATACTTTTTCAGAGGCTAGAAATACAAAAGGTGACGTAAAATTCATTATCATGTCATGTGCTGTCCTCCCCTAAATGGTAATCTGAGTCACAAAAGCACCAGCGGCTCCCACCATGACCCCACCAACAATTTCTAGAATAGCATTTCGGACACCTGGCCCACCATCTTTAATGTTGGTTGAAAGGTTGATAATGCCCATGACAACAAGAAAGGCTCCTACTGCAATTAAGCCTTTTTGTAATAGAGACATAGCCTGGGAGAACATGGAGCTGGCGTCCACTCCATAAACAAAGCCTGATAGTTTTTGATTCATATAATTCCTCATTTCTATTAATGTAGTGTCGTTTCTGTGCTTAAATCCCTAATTCTATGACCTGACAAATCTACTTCATCCTCAGCGATTAGGGGATCGATGTGATAGTGCCACCAGCGTTCATCAGATTCCTTATCCGCAAGCCATTTCCAATTCTTATGTTTGAGTGGAAAATATTTCTTGGTTCGAAAAACAGGAATCCCTGCAATGCGTACGAGGCACTCATCTCGTTTCATATTCCCTACTTCATCAGCCGTCATCAAGTCACGGGCAATTTTCTGGTGAGAGGTCGAACTTGAACCAGTCTGCCCAAAAGAACGACTGGTGCTTCTGACATCAACGGTTTGTTTGCCTAGAAGACTACTCATAAATTTGAAAGTTTCCTCGTCATTTCCACCCAAATAGAGGAGGCTGTCACAGTTCCCCAGTATAGTTTTCCAAGCCTCTTTTTCCTTATAAAGTCCTTGGAGTTGAGCAATATTTTGCAAGATTGGAACTAAGCTCATGTTTCTAGAGCGAACTGTTGAGGTTTGTTCGGCAAAGTCTGGGATTTCTCCGACATTCGCAAACTCATCCAGATAGCTTCTAACATGAATCGGCAGTTGCCCTTTAAAGTCAACATCAGCCTGCCTGGTCAAAGTGGAGAAAACCGTAGAGAAAAATAAAGCAGATAGGAAACGAAAGGTAGTGTCATTATCTGGAATAACAAGATAGACCATGGTCTTTTGAGTGCCCCACGTTTTCAAATCCATAGTGTCTCTTTGCGTCAAATCAATCACCGATTGGATATTAAAAAGGGCAAATTTAGCTGTTGTGACCGCAATCACCGAATCCAAGGTCTTATCCTTATAGTTTTGGAAATCCGCCCAGTTTCGCATGGTAAAGTTCTCGTGACCGTATTTTTTAGCGTAATCTTCAAACAGGACTTCAAGAACACTTTTGTCCTGTTTATCTCCTTTTGATAAGAGTTTGATGAGTTTCCCAATCTCAGAAAAGGCTGGATAACGGCCACGCTTACGTCTTGCTTCCTGCTCTTGCTTGGAACTTCCTGGTGGATTGTAAAAATCCACCAAGTAAGAGGCAATAGCTCTCACCAATGTCATGGAAGCCTCGTCCCAAAATGGATCACTGCGTGAACCATTTCCTTTGGTATTATTAAAATAGACCGTTAACATGCGGTTCAAATCATTCTCTGTTTCTACATAACGAAAGGAATTAAAACCGTCCGAATTGGTCATATTAACCAAGTCTAAAACCTTGACCTGATAACCGTTTTCTAAAAAGAGTTTACCTGTCTTCTCAGCCAAATGGTCTTTCGGATCTACGACAATATTGGAACAATTAAGTTGGATAAGGTTGGGTTTAACAAATCGAAAGGTCTTGCCTGCCCCAGAACCCCCAATGACAATCAAATTTTTATTTCGGTCAAACTGGGGTTTCTTCTTTTCCAACAAGGTTAGACGAACATCACGAGCCAAAATCGTGTCATTGAAAGGATTCTTACTGTAAAAGTTCCGCTTTTCCTTACTGGTTCCAAATCGTGCAGAACCGTATTCTTCCCCTTCTCGATAGACCTTCTGTCCTGTCGATACATAAAGATAGACTATTGTCATCGTTAGAACCCCAAGGATAAAGGCAAGAAGAGATTTTTGAGTAAAGGAAAATAGCCATAAAGGATTGAAAACCTGATTTAACCCCCCTCCTAAGAGGTAGGCAAAACGTTCCATAGGTGGGGCATTGGTTAAACTATCATAGAGTAGGGTTAGACGATGGCAGAAATAGCCAAAGGCGAGACCCAAGAGTCCAAAAACAAATGCTTTTTGCCTGGAATACATTACAAGGTCACCTCCTTGGTTTTGACTGCCGAAGGTTCTGTCACTCTAATTTTCTCTTTGGCCAGTTCTATCTCTTGGTCCAAGGTTTTATCAAAGGTTAAACCTTCTAGCTTCTCTGGATTAGACATCAGTTTCTTCAACAATTCATCCAAGTGATGATCGAGCAAGGTCTTATCCTTGGAATAAAAGTAGAGATAGTCTTTTTGCCAACTAATTGCGATTGGCAGTTTTTCTGACTCCATCAACTCCTTAAATTTCTCCACATCGATTGGCTTATCTAGAATGTCTTTACTAACATCAATCGCTTCAATGACGTAAGGGCTTTGAAGGAGTTCTTCCAGTTTTTGAACCCCAATCTTATAAGCTGAATCTTGAGCCAAGGCTTGCCTAGCCGACCACCCTAAGAGCTTTAAGAGGGTTCTAACTGTCAATAAACTACTTCTTTCCACGTATTGCATCGCTTGACGTTCTTGTTGTTCAGATGACATGGTGACCTCCTCTTTTTTTCGATTCCCTATCAAACATAAGGTGCTTCCATAATACGGAAGCACTCTTGATTTTGGTATCACAAGAAAGTTACGACATAAGCCAAACTATTCCAAAGTAAATGTAAGGCGATTGCCGTCATACAATCAGCTTTCAATCGAACAACAGCCAGGGTCAAGCCAAGACAGCTATAGATGAGCCAACTCCCGAACTGAATAGGACCATGGGCTAGAGCAAAGAGAAAACTGGTCACTCCTATTTGTACAAAAGGGAATGTCAAGTTTTCCCACAGCAGTTGCCTATAAACTACCTCTTCAAGAACACTTGCATTAACCAAAAACAATAAAAAGATAAGATGGGGAACCTGCTTTCCAACTTCTACCAATACCTCTTGATTCCTAGTCTGAGCTGGAAATAGAAAACTGATAAAGACTGCAAAAGCAACCATACACGCAAAACCAAGAAGCAACCATCTTAGGCGATTTTGTATGGTCATATTTTTTGATTGAATAGTTTTGTGATGAGTAATCTCTAGACAAGCTACACCTAAAAGAAGCATTTGTAGCAGGATTAAGACCTTAATCGTCATATAGTCATGCAGGTATAAACTCACAAGAAGACCGTTAAGCTGTATGGCTAGATAATACAACACTATCCTTATCATAGTCACCTCTTGAATAAATCTTCATAATCAATATCTAAGACTATAACAATTCGCTCAACCCACCTTGTTTGTGGCATTAGACGATTGGATTTGTAATGCCGTAATTTTTGATAGAGGCGATTAAACTCACTTGGATAAACATATTGACCTTGGAATACTTTGCGAGCTAGTTCTGCCCAAGTGAGTTCTTTTTCTGCCAGAATGATTTCTAAATTGTCCCAAAATCGTTCATTCATCTTCACACCTACCCTGTCACTTGTTTCATCAGACTGGCCTGAAACAGTTCTTCTTTTACCTGTCTGGGAAGAAAGGTTCTCACTTCGTCTAGCCCAATAGCTGGATAGACATGATTCTGACAGACAATGAGTGGCAAACGAAGGTTTTGGTCTGGCTTTTGGAGAATAAGCTGAATCATCTCATTCAAACTTATCGAATATTGACGCTTAAAGCAAAGAAATCGTGGCGACAGCAACTCAAAACAATCCGTGGTTTTCGCAAAGAGTGACAGTAAGATTTCACGGTTTACATCACACGCTTTTATACAACGATAAGTCACACCATAGGTCGTCAAAATAGTTAGTAAATCTTGATTTGTATTGGCATTATTTCCTAGATATACCTCAATCATAGGCTCCTCCTTATAGGGTTAGGCTATTTTCAACTGTTTGTTCAAGAGTTGAGAAATAGCGACTCATATCAATGGGCATCCGTCCTTCACCAAAGCACTTGACCGTCACTAAAGTCGTTAAAATGCCATCCTTTCCTCTAGCAGAATAATTTTCACCAAAGGCACGAAAGGCCAGGTGATTGTCTTTCGTCAATAGTGTATCTACACCATTTTTAATATCCCTAGTTTCCATAAAATCCGAAATCCGATGAAGATTGGATTCGTAGAATAGGGGGTCATTCATCTCTTTGTGGTAATCATCTTCAAAAGTCACCTCAAAGTCACAATCAAAATTGGGGAGCGACAGTATCTTTTGTAATAACTGATTGGTTTCAACTTGGTGAATACGTTCTTCTAATTCAGTACAATCTAAGATACTTTTCTTATGTAGTAGGTTCATATTTTTCTTCCTCTTCTATTCTTCTAAATTCTCTGGCAATGGCTTCAATAACTGTGACAGTCACGCTATTGCCGGCCTGTTTGTATAGTTGGCTCTTACTAGAAACACTCTCTGCTCTTTCATAAGCCCAGTCAGGAAAGCCTTGAAGTCTGAAACACTCTCTTGGTGTCAGTCGTCTTATTCTCAGGCGATAAAGTTTCCCCTCTAAGACAATGCCTGTGACTTCATACCACTTATCCTGTCGATATTCCAGAGCAGCAACCACCACTCCCATATTGTCTGAAGTCGTCAGAGTATTGGATATTCCCTTTCCCACACGTCCCCTACGTTTGGTTGAGGCTGGATAAGCCAGATTGACAGAGTCTCCAAGAGTTGCCTTTGCGTACCCTGTTTTTGTGGCTTCCTTGATTTTCAGAAATGGCAGCTCCTCCCTCAGCAAAATCTTTGGCACCTTGTCTCCACCTTGCATGGTGGTCAAGGTCGGTGACAAGCCAGAAATGTCAAATACTCTACCGGTCTGGTCAAAGCTAGTCGGCAGATTTCCTGCGACAACAACCCCGTGTCTGTCTTGACTGGTCAAAGTAAACATAGGGTCTTGATTGTCCTTAAATCGACGACCATGTTGGCGTTTTTCTAGTCTATCTGGTGTTAAGACTGGAATGGCGATTTTTGCACCCTCTCCTTTACCTCTTGTTAGTGTAGGAGCAAGTCCACTCGTCAGATAGACTTCACCATTCAAACCACGTTTAGAGGGATTGATATTTCCTAGCCTTTCAAGATGAGCTGGGCTGTTTTCTCTTCTGAGAGGAAATATGAATCTGGAACGGTATCTTCTAGAATGTCCGATAATAAAGACCCGTTCTCTGTTTTGGGGCACTTGGAAGTCCTTACTGTTAAGCACCTGCCATTCGACATCATACCCCAATTCATCCAGCGTGGAGAGGATTGTGGCGAACGTCCGTCCCTTGTCGTGATTGAGTAGGCCTTTGACGTTTTCCAAAAATAGAAAACGTGGTTGGATTTGTTTGGCCGCTCGAGCAATCTCAAAAAAGAGAGTCCCTCGAGTATCTTCAAATCCCAATCGTCTGCCTGCGAGTGAAAATGCTTGGCAAGGAAATCCCCCGCAGATGATGTCCACTTGCCCTCTAAATTGTCTAAAGTCATGGTCTGTGACCTCTTTAATGTCATGGTATTCTATTTCCCCTTCCGTATTAAACATGGCTTTGTAGGATGTTCTAGCGAATTTATCAATTTCACAAAAGCCTAAACACTCATTGCCCTGTGATTCCATTCCTAGTCTAAAACCACCTATCCCAGCAAATAAATCTAAAAATTTCATTTTTCCTCTCTTTCCAAATAAAAAAGAGCCTTACGATTTGTAAAACTCTTGCCTATATATGATCATCCATTTCTGGTGCACGGATGATTTCAACAATCAAAATGATGATAGAAATCAAATAGATTCCACCTAGTATCCACCAAATCATCTTAATCACCTCCCTTTACTTCTTGTCGCCTCAGTTGCTTGGTCCACTCTGACAGCACACCATTAAACACGTATTCAGCTATCACTTCCGCTGACCGAGCAAATCGCATATGTTCCAATGCATACTGATAACGATCACTAAAATAGATCATGGCATAGTCACTAGCCGACTGTGATAGACCTGTCTGTCTTAGCTGGTCATGAACCAGACCCCAAATATAGTCTCGATCGTACTTGGTCACAGCATCGACTTTTGAAGAAAAGTTTTCTTCTTGTTTGTCATCTACTAGCTGAATCTCCTCCTCGTCCTCAATAAGAAAATCATTCCCTTCAGTTTCACTATATTTAGTCTCACTTCCTTCAGTCTCACTAGGGGCTGAATTTAAGACCGGCCCCGTCTTACTCTGAGACCCCCCTAGTGTTTTTTTAACACTAGCCCCGTTTGAATCTAAGACTGGGGTAGGTTCATGTTCTAATTCCCCCAAGTAAATTTTATTGGCCATACGACCTTTTTCGCTAGAGGACTGTTGGACTTCATCAATTAAGCCATATTCACGTAAAGTTTTCTTAATAGAAAGTAATTTAGACTTTGAACAGCCTAAAAGTGCCATCAGATTTGAATTAGAATAAATCAAAAAAATAGCCCCATCTTCATCAATCCAACCTTTACTCAAAGACAACTCCAACCGATCTTTTAAAACCGCGTAGGCTACCTTAACCTCCAGCTTCATATCATTATAACGTTCACTCTCAAACAAAACTTTAGGGAGTTTATAATATCGCTCTGATGTCTGATATTGATTAGCTGTAATTCGTTTCATGATTGTCCCTCCAAGACTAATATTCCAACATTTCCAAATTCATCAAATCGGATTAAACCTACTTGTTCCATTTCATCAATTAGCTGAGTTGCTTTCTCAATATCAACTCCCAAGATAGACGCGAGATGACACATCACCATTTGACGTGATGATTGTTCCTTCTTTTGCATAATTAACTCCAAAACGCAAAAAAAGGGGCAGACAATTTAATGTCTACCCCCGAAAATTTATTAAAACAAAAATCCTGCCAAAGAATTTTTGGCAGGATTTTTGGCAGGAAACCAAATCAATTTATCAGTTTCTTTCAATCGCTTATCGCTCTCAAAGACTGGTAAATAGGGATTCCGCAATCTAATTATGATGTGACTCTTATTTAAGAGTAACTGAAGCGCCAGCTTCTTCCAATTTAGCTTTGATTTCTTCAGCTTCTGCAGTTGCAACGCCTTCTTTAACAAGAGCTGGTGCACCGTCAACAAGTTCTTTAGCTTCTTTAAGGCCAAGACCTGTGATTTCACGTACAACTTTGATAACGCCAACTTTTTTGTCGCCAGCAGATGTCAATTCTACGTCGAATGAATCTTTAGCTTCTTCAGCAGCACCACCAGCTGCAGCAACAGCTACAGGAGCAGCCGCAGTTACACCAAATTCTTCTTCGATAGCTTTTACAAGGTCGTTAAGCTCAAGGATAGTAGCTTCTTTAATTTCAGCAATAATGTTTTCAATGTTCAATGCCATTGTGATTTTCCTCCAATTTAGGTTTTTAAATAGTTTGTAGCACTAAGCAGCTACGCTCTGACGCGATTTGATTAAGCTGCGTCTTCTTTTTCTGCAACAGCTTTGACAGCGTATGCAACGTTTCGAACTGGTGCTTGAAGTACTGAAAGCAACATAGAAAGCATGCCTTCGCGGTTTGGCAATGTAGCAAGTGCTTCGATTTCTTCTTTAGAAGAAACTTTACCTTCTACAGCTCCACCTTTGATTTCAAGAGCATCAGCAGTTTTCGCGAAATCGTAAATTGTTTTAGCTGGAGCAACAGCATCGTTTGAGAACGCTACTGCAGATGGACCTACAAACAATTCTGCAAGACCTTCAAGACCAGCTTGCTCAGCAGCACGACGCAAGATTGAGTTTTTGATAACTTTATACTCAACTTCTGCACCACGCAAGTTACGACGAAGAACAGTATCTTGCTCTACAGTCAAACCACGCGCATCAACCACAACGATAGATGTTGCAGCTTTCATTTGCTCAGCAACGGCATTCACTAATTCCGCTTTTTTAGCGATAATAGCTTCTGACATTTCGTTTACCTCCGTTTTTATTTTGGGCTAGGCACAAAAAAATCGCACCTAAACCTAGACACGAAAGTACAAACACGTTTATATCCATAATCGTTTTGTGCCTCGGTAGGATGTTTATGAGTCTAGCTCCCCTACTGTCTTAGGTCAGTTTTTTCAAACCTCAATTATGATAACATAGTCTAGTTTAGAATGCAAGAAAAATATCTCTATTTTTTTATTTTTTGTTAGATTTCACTCAGAACGAAAGTTCTATAATGAAGTTAGCCACCCCAACCTAGCCAAAAAACAGCTGTTTCAACTGGTTCAGCTGTCTGTT
>NZ_JBIMJO010000029.1:0-21696 GCF_043674095.1 Streptococcus sp. A25 | reverse complement strand
TTTCTGGTAGAATGAGTGTTGGACATGTTCATCTGCTTTCTATGCTGAGTTGGGGAATTCTAGTATATCAGACGAACTTGTCTTTTTTCTTGCACTTCATTTTACAACGTGGGATTTTTAAAACAGCCCATTAATGACACTATAACAATAATTTGTATCAATTTCAGCACGCACACTTCAATCGACCATATTTTTCTTCTCCAATGCACCTTTGAATCATACTTATATATGCCTTATAGTTTAAATCAATACCAAACCAATGTTGATTGGCAATTAGTACAACTTCGTTATCGACACATTACAATTTTCGACTTTATGGCTTTATATTTAGATCAGGGAAATTGTCTAGTGCCCTCCCCTGATTTAGAAAATTTTGAATGTGGTTATTCTGACACTATTTTTTACCACTGTTTGTACAAAAATTCTTTAAAATACCAATTGCTGAAAGTTTTTTCTTCAATATCTGGTCTCGAAAAATATCCTTTAGATAGGTTTAAAAATAATATAGTAATTTATGATGATAAAATAGAATTGGAAAAGACTCACAACTTAATAAATAGTAATTTTTCAACAGAAGAGATAACGAAGCAACTAGTTGTTTCAAAAAAGATTTGAATCGAATCAACAAGTGAAAAATAAAAAATAGATCTCAGCCCATCTCCTAATTCTGAAACTGTAAACGCTTCTTCTGTGGTTGTCGGTGAAAATTTTAAAGCAATTTGTCTAAGGGCTCCCGCCATCTCAGAAGAATTAATAGTCAACTCTGCCTGAGAAAAACGTTTGTCTTCATGATATAGTTTCCACGATTTCTGGATTTCTTGGTTGATTTGGGTTAATGCTCCGCTTTCAGATAAAAAGGTATTATTCAACTCATCAATTTTGTTTGTAATTTCTTTTATCTCATCGTCGGTCCAATTTATACTATTTACCAGCCTACTTAACATACTACCTGAAGCATTTCCCAACTCCTTCTCAGGCGTTCTTGAAGCGGGTACATAAAGTACCCTAATTTTATTCAAATCCTTTCTAGGAGTACGGTGCTTATCTTCATCTTTAATAATATCTTCGGCAGATGAAATATAATAGATTTGAGTATCAATACTTCCTTCAACTGTTCCATCATCTTCCCAGGAAGATTCTAATCTGATTCGTAGAAAAGGTTTTGCATCACCTTGAGAAACTGTAAAGTGTTCGAAAAATGATGGAATGGCTGGACTGTAAGCAGTTCCATCCAGTTCATCAAACTCAAAAATAGTTTCTATAAAAAGGGTCCTACTATTTTCTCCAGGTCTTAATCCCTTTGGTAAATGAAAATCACTTTTCCGAATTATTCTATCATTTTGTTTATCCGAAAACAGCTTACTCAATGCTTGTAATACAGTAGTTTTTCCCGAACTATTATTTCCAATCAGTACAGTTTGATCGTTAAATCCAATAACTTGACTATCACCGAATGTTCTAAAATTATTAATAATTACTTTTGTTAATTTCATTTCTTCTCTCCATTAGCTGAAACTAATTCCCTCAACCGTTCCTGTCCAAACTTCATCATCTCTTCCTCTACCTTACTCCATTTTCCAAAGAGACACTCTTGTAACACTTCTGCTACGGAACCTTCATCTGATTCAGAATCATATATACAAGTTCTATCTCTTTGGTAAATTTGAATTCGTTCAAAGAGTTTCTCACTTTCTAACTCCCTCAAGTTATCCACCAAGTTCTCTACAATCCCATCATGGTGTTCTTTTGGTGTTGCTCTGGCCTGATTGGGATCGATGGCATAAAGTTCTTCGTAACGAATCAAGGTGCTGAGATAGGACAATTCTGGTTTGGTACCGATAATAGCTAAGGAAACTTGGTAGCCTTTTGATGCTAATAATTGAGCAGTCTGACGAGGAACTTTAGTGGTTCGCAAGGTTCCCTCAATCAGCAAGTGATAACCCTGCGTGCTGAGTTCATCAACCAACTGTTCTACCATTTTTCCTGCAAATCCCTTGGTATAGTCCACGCTGTCCTTGCCATACTCTTCTTGCAGGGCTAAGTAGTTGGGATGCTGAGAACGGTAGCTATCACCATCGATGATAATGATATTACCTTGAAATTCTTTTTGCTTGATACGATGAATAGTCGTCTTACCTGCCCCGCTTTGTCCTCCAAGCAAGATAGCTTTCGGTCGAGCTGGAATCGTCTTTCCTCTGGTTAAAGCCCGAATGGTTCGCTGCAAGGCCTTCTGAAAGTCAGCCTCACTAAATTCTTCCAACCTCATTAAGCCACCACCCGATGATGCACAATGTCTAACATCCGCTCAATACCATCCAAATAGCCATTGTAACGCTCAATTTCATCGAAGGTATCGACAAGGTAAATCTTTGTATTGATCAATTCAGCCAAATCATCACTCATCAAAATCCAAGGATTCGCTTCATCATCAAAAGCAATCTCTTGACTATCCTGGTATCTATAAAGCTGTGATAAAATGGCTGCTCCACGTTCTTTTATCACTTCTATTTTTAAAGTCAGTTGGTAATCTTCAACAGGTGTTAGCATCTTATCCTCCCCTACAATATCGACATAAGAGACGTTAAATTTCTGACAAATGCGGTCGATAAGCTCTGTTGATACGGTGCTGGTGCCATTTTCATAGCGACTCAGGCTATTGCGTGAAATCCCCACCATTTTCGCAAATTCTGGTTGTGTTAAATCGTGTGTTCGGCGTAGTGACTTGATATTGTCTCCAATCATAGATAAAGACCTCCTCATATTTGCTTTCATTATACCATAAAAAACGGATAACGCACCATATTTGGTGCATTATCCGTTTTTAGGTTTCTTCGATTGCTTAAACTGCTCTATTCGCTTCTCCAATTGTTCCGTGTTAAGTTTATTTTTCGCTTCTTGAATTGACTTATCAAGATTATGTTCCTCTGTGGTTGTAATGTTTCGAGACACTTCTACGTTCTTGCTAGACTTGAAACTTGGTTCAAAAACCACGTCTAGGAGTTGCTCTACTTTGGTTAGTTCAGTATCTGGCATCTCTGATAGTCGATGAATCAGTCGTTTAAATTGATTCTGATTCTGTGTTTTCTTTTGAAAGAATTTCATTACCTTCACCTTCTCCTTAAATTGTAAAAAGGTAGCCCGTAAAGGACTACCTGACTTATAAATCATCGATGGCTACTGAAATAGCCTGTAGCTTTTTATTTTGAATTTTCTTTTCATCAATCAATTGATGAAGTTCTTCAATTTGCTTCTGACAGGCGGAAATATCCTTATTGTTTTGTGCAATGGTATCTGCCAAGTGCTGTTTGTAGTCACTTGTGATATTTACTTTCTTCGGCTGACTTTGTTTAACGGTTGATGCGAGCGTTTGTACATCTTTTGATTCTGACTCCTTTTGTTGCTGTTCAAAAGCAGCCACATAATCTACTTCTTCAATTGGTTCTTCATCCTGTTTATGGAAAAGTGCTGCGATTTTAGCTCGTTCTTCATGGGACGATGTTGGTTTCACATCATCTAGTGGCTGATCAAAATTCCATGTTTTACTCATTCTATATCCTCATTTCTGTAATTTGGGTGTAGTGTGGTTTCTTTACCAAAGGCTTGCTCTAGTGCTTCATGAAATGACAACTGACTTGATTGTTGTCGTTTGATAAAGGTACTGTACATAGCTGTTTGTAGTTGGTCTCGATAGTGTTCCAATTTCTCCGTCTCACGTGAGACCTTTTCTTCTTGCCTAGCTACTTTTTCAGCCAGACGTTCAATCACACTCATAGGGTGTCCTCCTTGTCACATTCTAGATTATGATAGCGGACTTGATTTTGTTATCACATCAAAAGTGTGCTCTCGTTTAGGTGGAGGATGATCTCTAATGACTTTTGTTTGGGCTGACTGGATAAGATCTCTTAAAGATAATTCCTTTTGTCGTTTCACAATATCATTCCAATCTAACTTTGTTTCAAGTCCTTGCAATGGTGGTAAATCTTGAGAAAGCGGAAGTCCTTTATCTGACAGTTTCTGACAAAATTCTCTTCCTGCCTCATCGTTATCAACAGCCAATGTTAATGCATTTGAATGAGTTTGGAAGAAGGTTGTCGTCTCTTGTATTGCCTGAAGATAATGACTAAGTCTGCTTGGATTTACTGTATCTAGAAATGCCAATTTCCCCTGTTCCTCTGCTGCTAGACGCAAGGTCTGATAAGCAATCACAGAAAGTTTTAAACCTTCCATTGAAATCAGGCGAACATCGGATAATTGCTTTTGGTAAAGCTGATAATAACTCATCATATCGATAACTGATTCACAAAAAATGAGTCGCTTAGGATTCCCAATATCGAAACTAATACCGACATAGCCATGAGATCCTTTCATGATTTTTTTGAGATAACCTCGATCGTGTTTTTCTTCATTTTTGACGAGACCTTGAAGGCTTGCGGCCTGTAAGGTCCCGTTGTGGTCATAGCTTTTTAACACTAATACGGGCTCCGATTGATAAGTAGCGTGAGCAAGCAATCCTTGTCTGCCAAAGGTATTAATAGTCTGATCACTTAGGCCACGGACGACTTGCAAGTAAGTACGTGCTTGCTGAAAGGGTTCTTCATGCAAATAGTATTGAAATGGTTGATAAGTTTCTTCTATCAACTTAACTTGTTCAAAATCCCCAGTTTCAAGATAGGATACAGCCTCTTTGAAAGAAACACCTGTCACTAATTGAACAAAGTCAATTACATCTCCTTGTATATCTCTTGAAAACCATTTGAAAGTATTGGTATCGGCAAAAATCCGAAAGGAATCATGGTCTGGGTGTTCATAAATGTGTCCTGATAAACGTCTGAAGGAACAGCCCAGACTCTCAGCAACATCTAAAATGGCCTTTTGTTTTACTGCTTTAATTCGTGTCATCTTTCCTCCCTATCAAAAAAAGCAGAAGACTGTCTCCTGCTAGTTGTTCTCGCTTGTTGTAGTTCCTTGGATCGTTGGTATGCTGGAATTGGCTCCATCTGTTACTTCTTTCATGTCCTCCAGTTTCCCATTCCAAATGGTCAACTGATTAACTAGGAGCTTGTCGGAAACTTTGGAGTAGGATAACATAACTGTCTTGGTTTCTGTCTGAGTTGTTCGCTGTTGTTGCTCACTCAAATCAGAAACATAGGTCACTTGATAGGTAACTTCCGCAAGTGCAACATTGCTTTCTGTATTGACATAGATACTCGCTGATTCAAATCGGTAGTCAAGCATATAATCTTTATAAACTTGATTAATTGCTTTATTCTGATTTGCTTCCTCTTCTGAAAATGCCGAGTCCGTCATGTAGGGCTTGATACGAGCGTTATTTTCACCCAGCTGAACCTTGGTGAAATATTGAGTGAGAAATTCTTTGACAAGCTCATCTGATAGGACTGTCGCTCTTTCCTCCTGCTTTTCCTTTGACACAAGTTTATTGGCTTCTGCTCGTATTTGGTTTTCAGTTTGCTTTGAAACAGATTGAAAGCCAATCGTATAGCCAATCATGACCATAAAACTGACTGCGATTAAACCTCCGACTCCAATCAGAAATCGAGCTTTCACTTTATTTAACATGGCTTACTCCTTTATTAATGATAGCCTCATCATATCAAGATTAAGTTGGAAATTTTATCACAAGAAAATATGATTAACTACAAATTATGGTATACTAGTGATAATAAATTGTTATCGGTAGGAGAAATTAGTATGAGAATTTTATTTCTTGCTCAATTTGCACCAAATCATTTCGAATATATTGAACCAAAAAATGATATAGAAACTTTCTATGCTAAGACTTATCATCATAAAATTTATGAAGTGCTAACAAAAACAACTCATGAGATAATCACATCAAATAATGTTGATTATTTAATTAAAAATTATAAAGAAATTGATTTGGTTTGGTCGCTTTACAATAGGATTGGATTTAGAAATTCAGAAATTTTTGTCCAATCTTTATGTGAGTATTTAAAGGTACCATATATTGGTGCAACACCAAACATTAGGGCTTTAGTTGAAGACAAACATCTATCCAAAACTCTTGCTGAACATTTAGAAATTCCAACTGCTAATTGGCAGATTGCTAGTTGGGAATTTCCACTTGTTGATAATCCACCATTTCCTGGACCATACTTTATAAAGCCAAGATTTGGTAGTGGATCAGAGGGAATCGATGAATCATGTTACTGTGAAACTTGGGAGAGAGTCAAAGAAAAAGAGAAAGAATTTTATCTTGAGCAAATTGAAGTCATTGTAGAAGAATTTATTGACGGTAAGCTTTACGGTGTACCATTTATTAAGACAATTGATGGTGAATTTATTGTAGGTACTCCTCATTTTTCAACATCAGATAAAAAAGGAAATATTGTAACTACACACCAAAAAAGAAGAGCTGAAGGTGGAATGACAATAGAGTTAAGTAGAAATGATGATTTAAATAAAGAATTAATACTTATTGCTAAAAAATATTTCCAAGATATGCAACCCTCAGATTATGGCCGAATCGATTTTATTGTCGGAAAGGATAAGGAACCATATTTTTTAGAAGTTAATACTATGATGAATCTTGGTATTCATAGTGGTTCCGTACTAAGTTTCTTAAACAGTGGTTTTGAGACTTATGAAGATATTATTCTCACTCTATTACAAATCGGTATAGAACGAGTAAAATATCTAATAAAGTAAAAAATACCAGTTTACCCCCACAGTTGATTTGGTTGTAAACTGGTTATCTTTATTTAATAGCATAATTTTTCAGGAAACAATAGTTTTACATCATAATATCTATAGAAAAGATAGCCTGGGCAAAATAATTTTTTCCAGTCTAATTCAGTATATTTTTGACCATCCTCAATTTTTTGTAAATAGTGAAGCGCTAGCTCCTCAACATAATGATCATCGTTTCGAAATGGGCTGGTATCTAGAGTATCCAGATATTCAGATATATCTACATCGTTCATGTAGAAGTAGAGAAGTTGATTAATCTCAAAAAATCGCTTTGTTTGATAAACAGGAGATTTATCTACAAGAGATTTAACTTGAGAAAATAATTTATTTGCTTCTAAAGACGAAATTTTAGCTAAATAGAGTGTTAGATTAATTCTAGAGTAAATAAACGGGGTTTCCGAACCAGTTTCATCTTCTGATATCATATTAAAGTATGGTATAGGATTTTGATCTGTAAAATTCATTAAATATAAGGAAAAGTTATTATATAAATATTCATATCTACTATCCTTTAGTAATAATATTTGCTGTATTTCAGTTTCTAAATTTTGCAACTCTTCCCTAGCATTTTCTATTGTACTAAATTTCATTAAGAAGCAAATATAATTAGATAATGTTCGATTATAATTAATATCGTCTGTTCCTCTGAAAATCTTTAAAATGTTCTTATAGGCTCTCATCCCCTCTTCAAAAGGAAGATAAAATGCAATATTTCGTAATAAGTACGGATAATATTTAGAACCGACAAAGTTTTTATAGAAAAATTTTCCTATGCTATTAAGTATTTCTCGATATCCAGTGGAATTATTCCTGTTAATATAAGCAACGAATAAGTTTGACAATACCAAACATTGCTCATCTTCGTCTACCGAAGTCTCTAATAGATGTTGTAAAAGGTCAAGGTGGTCTGGCGTCCGCAATCGCTCTTTGACTAAAGCTTGTAGTAGTAGATAACTTCTTTCATTACTATATTGCGGATATTTCTGAAGTAGGTGAAAAACTTCATTGAAGTAGAAACGATTAAACAGTAGTCGGCCGATTGTTAAGAGCTCCGTTAAATTGTCTAATTCACAAGAAACTAATTGCAGCAAATAATCAGTATCTATTTCATCTCTCTGAAGTTTTAGGAGACCAAATAGAAAATATTTTTTCTTTGATAATTGCTTATTGGTATAACTAATTCCGTATTTACAAAGTTCTACAGATAATTCTTCTGTTTCGGAGATTGCATCAACAAGCGTATTTATAAGCAATGTTTCTTCAATTTGGTTTTGTGTAAAGGAAAAACCAGTATTAGCTAAAATCATCCTCCCCGAATCTAAACATTCTATAAATCCATCCTGTGATAGATGACGAATTAATCTCGAAGCGTCATAGTTCTCTTCACTTAGAGTTAATGTTTTTTGGAGATAAGTCCTATAAACTTTATCTAAGAATTTTAATGATAATGGACACCTTAATTGTGTTAGAGCACCTAAAACGATTTGTTCAAAGGTAGTCAATTCACGCTCGAAATCATATTTATTTATGCATGACATAATGGCATGTATACTAAAATTTGAAGCTGATATTTTAGACAAACTCTTTTCATCTAATTCGGCTTGATAGCTTTCGAAAAAATGGTATGTTTCTTGATTATCTGGACGTAAAAATTTCTGTTTCCACGTATATGGATTAGTAATTTCAGATTTTGAAAGGAACTTAATAACTTCATTTTTGTCTTTATTGGGAACCGCAACTATTAAGTCAACTTTATGCTGTATGAGTATTTTTAGGAAATCAATATTTCTCTCATCTAATTCTTCTATGATGAGAGCGACTCTTGGATTAATTTTATTTAGGTATTCAATAAGAGCTCGTTCTAGCTTATAGTCTTCGTAATGAATCGCATCTACGCTAAGTGTACTATCAATACAATCAATAATATTTACAATTGAAGAACCTATATTTGGAATAAAAGGGATGCTATCAAGTGGATATACCATTGCTTTGAGTATCGTCAAAATAACTTCTCGTTTAGGATAATTTGATATTCTTTTCTCAACTTCTTCAATTGTGATAGCATTAAAAATCTGTCTAAAAATTTGTTTTGCAATATTTTCGCTACCACTAATATAAAAAGTTGTTAATTCCTGGCTATTAAAAAACTTGGTTGTATATTTTAAAAAGTAACTTAGTCCGCTCTCATCATCAGACTGGAGTAAAATAATTCTCTTATCTACATTATTTAGAAGGTCTTCCGGAGTAATTTTTCGATTTACGTAGACTTCATTCATATGCAAATTCTCCTTCTCCTACCGATAACAATTTATTATCACTATACAAAGCACCAAAATCAGTCTATAATAGCGTCATTATCGTTAAAGGAGACTATCATGGATTATACTATTATTTCTAACTACTTGGATTATTGTAAAACTCATAAACGCTTGAGTACACACACCCTGCGGGCTTATAAAAACGATTTAATGCAATTTTACAATTCCAATTACGAATGTGTGATAAATTATATTGAAGGTTTGACACATTCAAACTTAAAGACTAGTACTTTACGGAGAAAAATCGCAAGTTTAAAAGTATTCTACAGCTATCTACAATCGAAAAATGTTATTATTGAAAATCCCTTTAATCAATTACGGTTTCAATTTCGAGCAGAAATAACTTTACCCAAGACAATTCCTCACGATAGTTTAAAAATCCTCTATACCTATCTACAAAAGAAGATTATCTCAGCCAAAACTATTTATCAAAAACAGAAAGCTGAAAGAAATTTGTTAATTGTCTCCCTATTACTTTCTACTGGCATTCGGATTTCTGAGCTGTGTCATATTCAAATCAAGGATATCAATCTAACGGAACAAACACTCCAAATTCTAGGAAAAGGTAAAAAAGAGCGTATGATTTTTATTGGGGATGAACGAACTTTTCAGTTATTAAAAGCTTATATCACTTGTTATTGCAATCATACAGACGATTATTTATTTCCCGGAAAATCCCTACAAAAACCACTGACAGAACAAAGTGTTCGTTTGCTTCTAAAAACAGCTAAAACACAAACCAGACTCACTACAACTATTACACCTCATATGTTTCGTCACAGCTTTGCTACGATGTTATTAGATAATGATGTCGATATTCGGTACATCCAGCAGATACTTGGACATAGTTCTATTTCGATTACTCAAATATATACACACGTATCACAATCAAGACAAAAAGAGATACTAAGTTCCTATAATCCAATTTCATCTATCTACACTTAATCAAAAACATCCGCCTCTTTCCAGCGAGCGTAAGCTTGACAGTATCCTGCAAATGCAGTCATGTCCATTTCGGTCAAAATTCCTATCTGTTCGAGAATTTTTCCCATCCGTTTCCACTCCTTCTTTGCATCATCTTCAAGCCACTGTGGGCAACGTGGGGCTTTTGAGACTGGTCTAACCTCCCCCTGTGGCAGAGGGCGTTTGCCTGGGTTTCCCTCTAAGAGCTTTAGAGGTGTTGGTTTTGGTTTGCGTCCTCTTTGTGCCACATACTCACCTCCTTTAGGACAAAAGAAATGGCCTCAATTTTGAAGCCTCATACCTATTATTAAAAAACATCTTCATACTTTGGCAGAGTCTCCTCAACGGTTTGTTGGAGTGCCGTCCCTGCTTGACCTCTAATAGCTGTATCAATCTGAGAATTGATAGTGTTCAAAGCCGTCTGTGTGTTCAAAACAATATCCTTGCCATCTTCCTTAAACTGTTTTTTGACCTTTTTATAATCACCACGAATCAAACTGGCTTGGACATGGGCAGCACGCTTTTGCAATGAGCGAATAAGCTCACGCAATTCCGCATCACTATCATCTTGTGTATAGTAACTAGTTAGTGTCGTCATCTTCTTCCCTCCTCAAACGCTGTAATTCTGTCTCAAGTTGGTCTTTTTCTATACGGAATTGACGCATTCCCTCTTGCTTTTCTTCCTCTAAGCTTTGAATTGATTGCCTATAGACCTGTTCTGATTCTTCTTCTAATCCTTGAATTTCCCGATAAAACTCACTGGCCACATCAGAATGAGCTTGATAGCGATTCAGAAGCAAGCTCATCTTTTTTCTCTCCTGTTCCAGTAAACGAGAGAGTCGACGGCGGCGGTCGCCTAAATCAATCGAGCGTTCTTCCAGTAGTCGCTTATGACGATAATAACTTTCTTCTTTTTCCATCAATTCACGTTCTTTTTGACGAATAGTAAGTGTTCGTTCTTCTATAGACTCTCGTGCCATGCGCTAAACTCTCCTGCTAATTCACCATCTAAAGCTTTCTTTGACTCAACAGCCTCATCTAGCTTGGTTTTTAAGGTGTCAAATGTCGTAGACAGTTTTTCCATCTTCTTGACTTTTTTCTGCGTATAATCATGAAAGTCACTAACAATCTCTTGGTGAGTCACACCATGAGAAGCAAAGATGTCTCTGACTTCCCAAGCTGATAGCTCAGAATAGATGGAAAAATCAACCTTTGACCAGATCGCTTCGACCTCTGCATCTGCCTTAGTCTTGAGAGCGGTCATCTCATCCAAACCCGCCTTAGCCGCATCAGCCATGGATTTACCAACCACATAACTTTGAGCAACATCAAGGAAAAGTTCTTCATCAGAATTAATACCTCCACCAGACCATTGGGTTTGTAAAATGCGGAACGATACTATACCTCCAGCCGATGAAAGTAGATGCTTGTAGGCATTAGATGTTAAGTATTCGCTACCGACAACATTACCTTTACTATCTACAATTTGCCCCTTTTCATTGATAGGGTAGGCGTCTAACCCATGTAATTGCAGGATAATCTCAAATCTATCTCTTGGATCTAATGAGTATAATTTTTGTAGTAATCCCAATTTATTCTTAATTGTTACGTTCCGTGAAATCTCTAACTCATCTGTGCCAAATATTTCATTAAAATAAGCACCAGCATTACCAATAACATCGTACCTAATTCGGTAATTATTATACATTTGATTATTAGCTTTTACCCACTCTATCGCCGCCTCAGACATCACTCTAATAGGATCGGGGCCATTAAAAGTAGTTGCAGGAACTCTGTTTTCTGCACCTATGACTAAAGCAATATAGGCACCCAAAGAATGGCCAGTAGTCGTTAACAAAGCATCGGGGTACTGTTTTTTGATATCATCATAAAATTTTTGAGCGGATATCAATTGGCTATCTGTGAACCTTGGAAGTTCTCCTTGTTGCACATTTCCTTGAACTAAAGTATCCTTACTCCCAAAGATAACCGTTTGAATATCCGTGTCAACATCCCTAATATCTGCGAAATTCGTCCCAGTATAAGCAATAACAATCTGGCTAGTATCAGCCTTTCCATTAACATACGGAGCAACTGCCATGGCCTGCATCCCATTATCGTTTGTAATATTGACATCGTTGTTATTGTCTTGAACGGAGAGAACTTTATACTGTTGCCCTGTAACTGGGTCAGTTAACAAATCCTTCTTAACAACGGGCTCTTCATCATTTGATTGTGCCTTACTTGGCTCGACATTATAGACTTGACCTGCCAAATAATTGTAACTACTGTCTGTTATAGTTATAGTCATACTATTCCTCATCTCTATGATTTGAATGAATAACTGTTGTTCCAGTAATAGACACTGTCAGTATTTCATCTATTCTATCCATAATTCTTAATTTTGATTTAGTCTCAGACTTTTCTATTAAGGTAAAGCTATCTAAATTATATCTTATACCTCTAATATTTTCTAAACCTTTTAAATCCGAAAAAGAAAAACTCATTCGATTACTTCCATTAACCACAACTGTCGTTCCCCACATGCCAGTTTCTAAAGAATGGCCCCAACCTTGAAACTCAATCGTTTCAACATCTTCATAATCACTTACAATTAATTTGGCAATCTGAACTTCTAATTGGTATTGCTGCTCCTCCTTAGAAAGTTGATTATCTCCATTCAAACTAAAAAACATCACTAATCCTCCCACTACTAAAATACTAGCTACAATACTAATCAGTCGTTTCATCTGATAGACCTCCTTGTACATCTATTATACATTATTTTTAAAGTGTAGTAATAATTTTTAAGTCCTTATTACTCTCTATGTTTCTGTTAACATACTCATCGTCAATAAATGCTTACGTGTCATAAGAGCCTCCTATACACTATTTACACTGAATTGAGAGCATTATCTTAGTTTTTTATTTAATTAAAAAACTTCGTAGATTATTCTTGCCGAATCACTCGCTCAATCTCCTCAATCATTGAATAGGCTTCATCAAAGGTCAAAGTCTGTCCATCACGCAATACCGTCACGTTGCCATTTCCTGTTGATGCTATATAACGTTTGACAATGACATCCACAAACTTTTCATCTAGCTCAATGCCGTAACAACCCCTTCCAGTTTGGTCTGCGGCAATTAGGGTCGAACCAGAACCAAGTAATGGATCAAGAACAATTGTCCCACGCATGGATGAGTTTTGAATAGGATAAGCCATGAGCGGAATTGGTTTTATTGTTGGGTGGTCTTTACTAGATTTTGGACGGTCATATTCCCAACATGAAAGTCACTAACAATTTCTTGGTGAGTCACACCATGTGAAGCAAAGATGTCTCTGACTTCCCAAGTTGATAGCTCAGAGTAGATAGAAAAATCAACCTTTGACCATATCGTTCCGACCTCTGCATCTGCCTTAGTCTTGAGAGCGGTCATCTCATCCAAACCTGACTTAGCCGCTTCAGCCATGGACGCCCCAAGAATATAGCCTTGACCGGCGTCCAAGAAAATTTCGCCTGAAGCAGTGCCTAATAATGACGATTGCGAAGCAAATTCTTTTAGTTGTGCCATACTACTTGATGCTGTCAATACAGTCTGATATTGCGTTGATGCTAAAAAACGATTATTAACAACATTACCATCCCTATCTACAATTCGACCATACTCGTTAAAATCATATGCACTTAGACTGTGCCAATAAAAACCACCTTCTAAGATGCTATCAAAACTAATCTTCCTTAATCTTTTAGCTTTTAAATTGATAGAAATTCCAAGATTATCTGTCTTAAAGTGCTTATCTCCATAAGCACCAATATTACCTACGACATCCCATTCAATGCGATAGTTAGTGTATAGATTTCGATTTTCCTCGACCCACTTTATCGCAGAATCTGACATCCCCCTAACAGGGTCTGGTCCATTAAAAGCTATTGATGGAATCTGGTTTTCAGCTGCTACAATAATAGCTAAATAAGCCCCTAATGAATGACCTGTAGTAGTCAAATTCGCTTCTGGATACTTCTTTCGGATGTCTTCATAAAATTTTTGAGCAGTTTTTAATTGCGAATCTGTTTGGGTTTGAGGAAGACGAACTGTCTGGGTCGTCCCAGGAACACGAACAGTCTCATAATCTGTTTTTAGCGTCGTGGTATTGCCTCCAGCAATCATTTGAACATCTGTATCGATATCTTTCGAATCCTTAATATTAGTCCCCGCATAAGCAATAACAATTTGACTGGTGTCCACAATAAGTTTACCTTCGACATCGTATCCCTTCACAGGTGCTACTGCCATAGCCTGCATACCGTTATCGGTGGGATTCAACGAATTTCCCTCAGCCTGCAAAACTACAAACCTCTGACCGCTAGATAAAAATGTGTCATCAATTTTCAGTTGTTTCTCTAGCTCAGGATATTTCACTGGGTCTAAGTCATATACTTTTTTGAAATATTATTGTAATTTTTCTCGGTAATCATTATGAATCTCCATCAATATAATTAACATCAACTCTATTAGCTATAGAACTACTACTCCTGTCCACAAATTTTGCACCATGTTCATAGAAAGTTATCACATAGTCATCATCTCCATAATCTCCAAAAGATACCATAATAACCATTTCTGAATTAACTTCCATCAACACATCCGTAAAACCAGTCTTAGAATCTTTTTCAGCACTCAAAAAATCTATCTTCCTAATATTTTCATAGTGCTCAGTTAAATACTGTGCAATGTTCTCTTGCTCCTGTCGAAACAATTTAGCCTCGTATTCTTCTTTTGTTTCTTCATTCATATTAAAAAACATCATTAATCCTCCCAATACTAAAATACCTATGATAACCATCAATAAACGCTTACGTGTCATAAAAACCTCCTTTACTCTATTGTACACTATTTCTCTAGTATTGAGAGGGTTTTCTTAATGTTTGTTTAAATAAAAACATACATACTTTTGGAACGAAACTCAAACATTATAATCGATAAGTATATTCCACATATCGATCAGTCGTCTTGGTCTTTCTATCGTGACAGGGTTTACAAAGAGCTTGCCAGTTGGTTTGATTCCAAAAGAGTTCTTGGTCACCTCTGTGAGGTGTGATATGGTCAACCACTATTGCCTTGGTCAATCGACCTTTGACTTTACATTGAACACAGAGTGGATGAACTTTTAAGTAACGAAGTCGTGCTTTGTTCCACTGGGTATTGTATCCTTTAGCTTTGGTTGACTTGGTATCCAGTTGATAGTTTGCTTTATGGTTCTCACAATACTTCTGTCCATACGGTACTAGGTTAGGACAACCATTTTGTTTACAAGGTGTGCTTGGTCTACTTGGCATTTTTCCTCCAAAGAAAAAGCACAATTATTCTAGGTAATTGTGCTTTACTAATCTATTTATTGCCCTACAAAATAACGTCCATTCTCTTGGAAAATTATTATCCCCCGAGCAATTGTAGGTTCTTCCATTCATGACAAACGATACATTCCACTGAGTACCATCTAAAATCTCCATCTCATTTGAATAGTATTCATTCCATTCAGACAGTTTCACACGTTTTAATTGATTTAAGAAGAAAAATAATCGGATATTGGAGATTGTTATTATCTCGGCTTCTGTCTCAGGAAATTTTTGGATACTTACCAATTTTTCTTCTACGTTAATGTCAATTGAAATCATCGGCAACATGAAACTAAATAGTGATACGGTTATAGAAGATACTTGAGGATTGGGCATATGAACACTCCTTTTCTCTCTCAATTATATCACTATTTCTCCCAAGGAAGATAGTCTTTCGTGAAATGCCCAAAGCAAGTTGTCTTGGTGTAGTCTACATTCAAGAGATGAAGTTCCTTAATGATACCTCGTGGTGTTAAATCATACCGCTCACGAATCATTCCTTCCAGTTGTTTTGCTGTGTAGCGACTGGTTCCAAAGGTTTCTACATTTACTGACACAGGTATTGCAACTCCAATGGCATAGGCTAATTGTACTTCACATCGTTTCGCATACCCTTCTCGAACAATGTCCTTAGCAATCTTTCGTGCCATGTATGTAGCTGAGCGGTCAACCTTGCTTGGGTCTTTTCCAGAGAAGGCACCTCCACCATGATGTGCGAAACCGCCGTAGGTATCCGCCACAATCTTTCTACCAGTAACTCCTGCATCCGCAAATGAACCACCAAGTACGAAACGACCAGTTGGATTGACTAGAACTTTGAAATCTAGATTCTGACGGTAACGAAGTGCTACTGCCATCATTGCCTCTGTCACAATTCGTTTCACTTTATCCAAGTCAGCCGAGTTTGCTTTGCCTGAAGGGAAACTCTACTTATCGCCTGTTCTTGATGGCTATAATAGTGAGATTATTGCTTTTACCCTGTCTCGGTCACCTGACTTGAAGCAGGTTCAAACCATGCTTGCGAAGGCTTTTCCAGCAGATTTATACAGTGGGACTATTCTCCACAGCGATCAAGGTTGGCAATACCAGCACCAGTCTTACCATTACTTTTTGGAAACAAAAGGCATTCGACCATCCATATCCCGCAAAGGGAATAGCCCAGATAATGGGATGATGGAGTCTTTCTTTGGCATTCTCAAATCTGAAATGTTTTATGGACTCGAGACATCTTATCAATCACTTGATGAGCTTGAAGAAGCTATTACAGATTATATTTTTTACTACAACAACAAACGAATAAAAGCAAAATTAAAAGGACTTAGTCCTGTCCAATACAGAACTAAATCCTTTCAATAATTATTTGTCCAATTTTTTGGGGTCAGTACAAATCAGGTAGCCCTATTTGTATTCCGTAATTCTACTTTTCACGAGGTTGGTCATAAGTCCAAGCACTAGCAGAATATTAAAAATAATAAAAAATCCTGTAAAACTCCAAACTCCATTAGTTGCTAAATCTTCTGAATAGAGGTATCTCTCAGTAAAGAAGAGGTAAATTCCATAGATTTCTATAAAGACTAATCCACTGATGAGTCCGATAAGAAACAAAGCACCTGAAACTTTCACAATCCGATAAAGGACAAACAACATCAGTCCTATTGCTGCGATAATCAAAAGGCTTTGTAGAATTTGCTCCAACATCTTACACCTCTTTCTAGGCTAATTGCTTGCGATAGTAGTCAGCCTGTCTCTTGTCTAAATCATCAAGTTGGGCAACCAAATCAAGGTATTCTGCCTTCGTCACCTCATCTAAGTTTGGAAAATCATTCTCACGACTTGTGATGATGAGTTCCAGGTGTCCAGTAATTTCACGCTTTGAAAAACTGTAATCAAAGGTCTCATCTTCATACTGTTCCTTCAAAGTTTGGTAGTTTGCCCTATCTTCTGAACTCGTAAAGCCTTGTGTCAGCCTTTCTTCTAGTTGATAACGCATTTCTTCTACTGTTTGGCCCATGATCTATTCTCCTTATGTGATTTCTTGACTTCATTTTACCGCGTTCAAAATTATTTGTCAGCCTTTTTTCTTATATCTCGAGTGCTAGTTGTTGCTTCTTTTGGGGTGTTGTATCTTCACTAAACTTGGCCAAAGCCGCATCTATCTCCTCTATCTCTGCTTCTGTTTCAACCAAGGGAGCCAAAACATCATACTTAGCCTTTACAAGTTGATAATCTTCTTCCTTGGGAAAGACTTTTTCAACTTCTACTTTGGCTACTTGTAGCTTATCTTTTAAATCCTTTACCAGCTCTTGTGTCTTTTCTTGGTCATCTATAATATGGTCAATGGCATTACTAATCCGTTGAATGGTTCCCACGTCTGATTTCAAATCAAGGGCGACAGTATACTGGTTATCACCTACAATCGTTAAAGTAACGGTCTCTGGTAAAGGCTCACTAGGACCACGTGTTGTCATTTTCAAATCAAATCCTCTAAAGCTGGCAAGTGTTTTGACTTCCTTGGTCTCTGAGCGGTTATAGGTGATGAGTTTACGCAGATAGTCCCCAGCTTCAGCACGATTATCCATTGCTTGATTGTCAAATTGCATGACAAAATCTTGCGACTTTGTTGCCAAAGATTGGGCAATATCTTTATCATATTGACTCAACCGTTTTTCCATGATAGGGAGGTGCTTCTCGCTATAGGAAATGGTATGGCGATACTCGTCTTTGGAGCGATTAAAGGCTCGTTTTTGATTTTCTAAAACTGTCAGTTCATTTTCCAATTCCATTTTGAGCTTAAGGTAGGGATTACCAGTAGCCAAAGCCTTAAAGTCTGAGGCGGTCATTGTTTGTTCATCAATGTCTTCAGCTGATCTCACAGGATCTTTTGAGGTCATTATCTGGGTGATATACTTTAGCTTATTCTCCTGTGTCTGCCAGAGATAATTGTCGAAGCTCCCTTTAGTAATATAGTGATAAATATCTACTTCCTGGTGCATGTTTCCCTGACGAATCAATCTACCATTTCGCTGGACAATATCAGAGGGACGCCATGGAACATCTAAGTGGTGAACAGCTTTCATGCGTGATTGTACGTTTAGACCCGTTCCACCTTTTTCAGTCGAAGCCATGAGAATCCGTACTTCCCCACTATTGACATTTCGTGAGAGAGAGTTTTTCTTCTCATCGGTATTGGCATCATGGACAAAGGCAATTTCTTCTTTTGGAATCCCTCGATCAACCAGCAAAGCTTTCAGTTCATTGTAGACATCAAAGCCTTCTTCCTTACTTTTAGGGGTTCCAATATCAGAGAAAATCATCTGAGTGGCTTTGTATTCTGCTCCTTCACGGTAAATCCGCTCGACATTATCGACTACTTGAAGGATTTTCTGATTATCCGATAAGGAGTAAGCAGGGTCAATCAACCGCATATCAATAGCTAGTTTTCTGGCTTCCCCGGTTATCTTTAACATATTATCTCTACTTGGATCGACACTACCTGACTTGATAGCGTCTGAACGCTCTACCAGTTCTTCTAAATAGTATTTCTGAGCTTGCGTTAACTCGCTTTCCACCGCAATAATTTTAGCTTCAGGTACAGGTAAATCAAGCATGTCTGAAGTCTGAATATCTGCTGTTTCCTTGTAAATTCGCATGAGTTCAGGAAGGTTGACAAATTTCTTGAACCGTTTCTTGGGTTGGTACTTATCTCCTGTCGGGGCTAGTTCCATGGAGTTTTCAATATTCCCAAAAGCCCCAACCCAGGAGTCAAAATTGGATACCTGGTATCGCTCTAAAACATCAGGTTGAATGTAATTCATCATGGTGAAAAGTTCACTAATAGAGTTAGAAACTGGCGTTCCTGTCGCAAAAACGACATTTCTATCTCCATGTTCTGCCTGAACCTGTCTCACCTTCATCTCCATGTCTACGTTCTTTTTTGAAGTAGTATTGGTGATTCCCGCGACATTCCCAAGTCCAGTGATTGGACGGATATTCTTGAAGTGATGAGCCTCATCCACAAAAAGAAAATCAATTCCAAGATTTTCAAATTCAATAAAGGTATCTCGCTCTAGTTTTTGGAGTTCTTCCAACTGGTGTTCCAATCCCTTAATCGAACGTTCCGCTTCTTTCACCGTATAATCACTGTCACTTCCTAGCTTGATTTCTCGGAGTTGCTCAAGTTTGTCATTGATATAGGTGACCTGTTTTTCACGACTCATCGGTATCTTCTCAAATTGTGAATCCCCAATGACAATGGCATCATAGTCCCCTGTAATAATACGGGACACAAACTGCTTGCGTTTGGCTTTGGCAAAGTCTTTCTTAGTGGTCACATAGACTTTCTTGGTTGGGAAGAACTTCATAATTTCTTGACCAAACTGTGCAGTCAAACTAGAAGGAACCACATAGAGAGGTTTATGCACCATCCCTAATTCTTTCAACTTGAAGCCAGCTCCAAGCATGGTCAAGGTTTTTCCAGACCCTACCTCGTGGGCTAGTAGAGCACGTTTTTCCTCGACAATTCGTTGAATGGCATTCTTTTGGTGAGGACGTAAGGAAATATTCTGAGCAAGTCCATCAATGGTTAAATGGCTACCGTCATAGGTCTTTGATACCGTACGATTATAGAGACTGTTATAGGTATCTTCAATCATCTGTTGAACTTCTGGATACTTTGCTACAAAACCTTGAAAGAGTTCTTGTAGGTGTGTTTCCTTGGCACGTAGGACCGTTGTTTTCTCTACATCCGTCACATTCTTTTTCTTATCTCCTTCAACAACTTGTTTTGTGATCGTTGGTTGATTGGAATTCAGGAGATTTTCAAAGATTTTTCGACCACTATCATAGCGTGAAGCAGGGACACCTAAACTCCTATCCGTTGCGTTGGAATAGGTGTAGGCAAACTTAGATTGGTAAGTGATAGCCCCGTCAATGGGACTGACCTCAAGGACTGTTGCTACTTCTTGGTCTGACAGTTCATAGGCTTTCCCCATAAAGGTTTCTTGGGCAAATTTTCCAGAAACAGCCAGAGGAATCCAGCGTGAACCGATTCGATAATCAATGTCTGCCAAAGTAATGCGTGCTGGTTTGACTGTTTCTAGAAGTCCTACATAATGCGGCCAGTTAAAGTCCTGATTGTCTTGTTTGACAAATAGGTCCACCACTTCTAACTTGGTAACGACATCCCCTGACAGAAAGTCTTGGCGAGAAACATAGGTCAATTCTCCATTCAAATACTTCTCAGGATCAGGCATAATGAGGTCACCTAATTCCTCAATCAAGGTCATCTTCGATTCAACCTGATAGATAGACATCATATAATCGAAATCAACACCACGTCCGTCAGCCAAGCTCGAATTTAAGGCATCAAGGGCAGTATGTACCTTTTTAACCTCTTTTTCAGGACGCACTAGAGCCTTCTCAAAGGCAAGGGATTTAGTATAGATAACAGACTTTCCACTTGGATCCAGACTTTCATCTTCCAAACTAGCAAGAAGCGAATACTTATCATCACTATCAAAAAGATTGCGGTTCACTGCACTGTTCAAATACCCATAGTGTTTGACAAAGCTATCATAGGTACGATTGAGTTTGCCTAACAAGTGGTTAAAGGTCTCCTTATCATAGTCATAATAGCGTTGAATGGCAATAACTTCTTGGTAGGCATTGCGAATATCGACCATTCCTTTGATTCGTGCCACTTCTTTATCAGACAATGGAGCTTCATAGAAAACTGTCTTTTTATAATATCCCTTAAACTGACCACGTTTTGCTGCATCATCGGTCACATAGACATCCAGAGCAGTGTTATCAGTCACTTCTAAGGCTTTAAAGCGATCAATCTGCTTTTGGGAATGTTTGGTGTCCCATGCTTTGAAGTTGCCCTCTTCATCGACATAGTAACTGATTTCTTCCGTCTTGGTTCCGACTCGAATGCCTTTGTTATCTCGATAGTAAACTGTAGAACCCTGATAACCAAAACTGTACTGACCTAGATTCTCCCTCATTTCAGCTGGAATGGAGGTATCAATGACTTGTTTGGTCAACACATCTGGGTTAATGATGACCTCATTTCTATCAATCTCTCTTGGGGCTTTTACTTGATGTATAGCTGCTTCAACACTTGCAATGAAGTTTTCACTAGTCCCCTTAACAGAAAGTGTTCCGCCGTTAAAATTTCTAACCTCGTAGGTTCCTAGCACTTGGCTATTGTGGTTCTGTTGCAAAGTTTTAAATCTACTATCAAATAAGGTAGAATAATAGAAAAAGATAGCAGGAGGAATGACGAT
>NZ_JBIMJO010000028.1:0-23435 GCF_043674095.1 Streptococcus sp. A25 | reverse complement strand
ACATCCTTATTCTTCACATGAGAGAGGCACAAACGAGAACTTCAATGGTCTCCTCAGAGAATATGTCCCTAAAGGAGCCTCACTTAATTCACTAACCTCTGAAGAACTAGACAAATATATCACTGCCATCAATGAGCGACCCAGACGACTTCTTCAATACCAATCCTCGAAATTTCTGTTTGGACTAGCCCAGACAGCTTAACCTCTGGATCTCTAGTTATCAATGAACTTGTTGCACTTGACTTGACAATGTGCGATTGAAAATCGGCTAGAATTACTAAAAACTTCTGAATGTTCTGATTTTTTAACAACTTAGGGATAAAAATAAGGGAATAATTTTATTTTCCCTTACCAGAATGTAGACAGACTATACTTTGGAAAAGTAAACTGAGTAGCTCTGCTAAAAAAAATTAAAAAATTAGTCTCATTTTGCGAGCGAAGCGGGCCTACACCGAGACTTTCCGCTGTGATGAAAATGCTTGAGACGTTGCCGTCTCAAGCATTCGGAACTATTGAGACCTTAGGCTCAATGGCTAGGTATGGAATTCCGTAGGTAGCTCAAACAGTCTGGGAGACTGTTTGAGGAGTAAACCCAGAAACAAGAAAGTTTACTACCGTCCGGCATCACCTCAGGAAAGTCCTAAAAGAGGCTTTGTCTACAAACTCATAAGGGAATTTGAGATCCCCTTACACATCTACTTATTTTGATAGTTGTAAAACCTTGGCTACTGCTTCATCCTCTTTCATTGCTTTCATGAAACGAGCCAGATTCCTAGCCACCCTGCCCCTTGATTTTTTAATGTAGAAAGACATAGGGACCTCCTAATTTTAAAACTGCTATCAAACCTACTTCACTCTTTCAGCTGACATTTCAAGTACTCAATAGCCTCCTTTGTCAACAGTCTAGGACCACGCACCGCCTTGACTCCCAAGTCCATCATGCGTGATTTCGGCAACACATCATCGGAAAACTGAGCAAGCAATTCCACCTGCATGAGTTTCTTTTCTGTCGGAATATCTGACTCTCCATGATTTTCCAAGTTTGCCCCCAAGACCCGACAGACATAGCGAATAGCCTGTACAGGTGCCGTGACATAAATGGCTACGATGTCCCCGGCTTGAATAGTTGATTTTTGCGGCCAATAGACTACCTTATTTTCCGCAAACTCGGTATCAATATCATAGACCTTGGGATTGGCTGGAATAACCCAGTAATCAGGCCCTTGCGCCGCCTTGTAGGATTTTGGTCCTACCAGATAACGGCTCTTCTCAAGGAGGGCAAAAATCGTCTGGTCCTCTACCGTATCATCCAACAAGACCGACACCCAGGCCTTCTTCGACATATGGTAGGCAGGGAAAATGCCCGACTGACTCAGCAGCTCTGCTATTTCCCGACCGTCAACCTTGAGATTGACAATCTCCACCTCTTCTTGAGAACCGCTCCCATCCAGCTTGCCCCTCGGAATCTGACTGACCAGGGCGTACCACTTGTTATTGGAGGAATGGCGAAAAGCCCCATAGGTCGGCAACTTGGCAAAGGGATAGTCAGGAAGGTCACCCCACTGCTCCTTGATGAGCTGGGCTAGGCGGTTGCTTTGGTCTTTGGTAAATGGCAGAGCGATGCAACATGCCTCCTCTACCCGAGTCAAAATTGTTTGATAAACCTCTCGTACCTGGCCCACAAAAGCCCCAGCTGGCGCAGTCACCAGATGGGCAGTATAGACCTCCTCCATCTCACAATCCCAAATATAAGACGACAGCTGACCAGCCTCATCCACCTCCACCACTGCCTCAAACTGCCCCTCCATGAAGACCTCACGGTAGGTGTAACGATTGTTGGAGAGGATGAAACCGAAAGGGAGGAGAGAGGGGAGGTGGATTTTGTAAGAATTGATTTTGTTCATAGATGCCTTTCACTAAATAATTAATCCCACTCACCAATGAGTACCTCTTTCAAAAATTTTTTAGGAATCCAAAATGAGTGTTTTGTAATTCTTCTACCATCGGGTAATTTGTCAGTATCTGATAATTTTCCCTTACCAACAAATTCATTATGTCTAATTTCGTAGTAAGTATTCTGAGCATGAATTTTCGTGAATAAAATTGTATTGACTTTACTCTGAGGAAAGTTGGTAGATACTTTATTACCATTTTGACTCAATTCAACACCGTCTTGGATGATTTTTCGTGTTTCTATCCAAACTCTTTGGACCTCCGGAATTAGTCTATCTGGAAAACCCCAAAACTTGATATTATCTAATACAAATAATTTATCCGATACTTCTTTAAAAATGACAAATAAAAACCGTTTATTGCAAATTTCCAAAAATGGATGCGATTCCTCCCAGACATCATTCCTAGCCAATTCTTCAAATTGATAAGTCTTAAACGGAGAGTCCTCTTTTGGTAGCCCATTTTTATCTACACGAATAACGCGTAAATTCATATTGGCTTTTTGAAATTCTTGTGTCTTTTCAAGGTCCCCAGTTAACCCCAATATATTTCTAACCAGAGTGCTATTTTTGCCTTTTGCTCTAGGATTCACGTCAAATCGACTATATAACTCTGTTTCAGAAAATCCTTTATAGGCTAAAATTTTGTCCGCAATGACCTGTGTAAATGCTTTTTTCTCACCTCTGGCAGTTGCTAGAATACTTTCTTGATCAACTTGATTAAATATCTTGTGATTAATCAAGTAGGTCATATAGCTAGATTTTAATTCCCAAGCCCTTTGTTTTGCTAAAGTGTCACTAAATGGCTGAATGCGAAGATCTTTTCCTTTCCCTGCACCTTTTGTACAGGTAGATAAATAGTTCCCATCTGATTCGGAAAGTTCATGGGCTTTACCTTGCTTAATCTTTTCTACAATACGATTATAATCCTCAAGAATGACCTCCATGTCCTCTTCAAACCATTCATACAAGAAGACTTTTTCAATGATATAGTCTGACATGGTTTGACCTGGAATGAGGCCATTGTAGAACAGCAGGAGTATTTTAGAGCATTTTTGCCATAAATGAGTGGAGTAAAAGTCATATAGGTTTTCCTCCATGTAGTTTAATATGGTTAAAACTAATCGCTCTTTTGCACTAATTGTTCCATTCTTGTTCACTTTAAAAGGCGTTACTTTTAATTCCACTCCAACCTTATCAAAGTCAGCAGCAGAATCACTATTAGGCTGATAACCATAGAAATACTTTTCTATGTAATTGCCATATTGCCCCTTAGATTTCATGCTGATTTCTTTATCGACAACTTCTGAGATTGTCCCATCTTGAAAATCTCGATAAGTTTTATATGGCGAAACCTGGTATTCCGCAATAATTTCACCAAGTGACCTATCTAATAAATGTTGAGAATAATCAAGAATACTTTGAATGTCTGTTTCATCATAATTGAATAAGTGTTTTTCCATATTAAATTTCCTACTAAATTCCTATAGCTCTATTATATCAAATAAAAATCCTTGATCGAAATTGTTTTTTACGTTATAATAGATAGTATTAAATGAACTTGAGGAGAAAAAATGAATATTCTCGAACTCTTTGCCGGTGTAGGCGGTTTTCGCATCGGTCTTGAAAATGCTGACAAAGATTACTTCCAAACTAAATGGGCAAATCAATGGGAGCCTTCTCGAAAATCACAGGATGCTTTTGAAGTTTACGATTTGCATTTTCCAGATAGTGAAAACATAAATATTAGTATCTCGGAAATTTCTGACGAAAAGTTTGCTGAGATGAATCCAGACATGATTGTTGGTGGTTTTCCATGCCAAGACTATTCTGTCGCTCGTAGCAAAAAGAACGAACAGGGAATTGAAGGAAAAAAAGGAGTTCTCTTTTGGGAAATTATCCGTGCCACTCGAATCACCAAACCCAAGTATCTTATTTTAGAAAATGTTGACCGTCTATTAAAAGCACCATCTAAACAAAGAGGGCGTGACTTTGCAATTATGTTGACAGCATTTAACAATCTTGGTTACTCGGTTGAATGGCGAGTTATCAATGCTGCCGAATACGGACGAAGTCAACGCCGTCGTCGTGTATTCTTTTTTGTTTATCGAAATGATACCACTTTTGCAAAAAGACTTGACGAACAATTTGAAAACACTGAAACTGTGTTTAACGAAAATCGCTACAATGAGTATCTATTCCATTCAGGTTTGTTTGCTACTCAGTTCCCAATTAAATCAACACCAATAAAAAATCGCCAAGTCTACTACGAATTGGCGAATGATATTGTTGAAATATCAGATAACTTCACAGGTACTGTATGGAATACAGGTGTCATGAGACACGGCAAATACTATTCCGTCGATACTCAATGTGACTATGAAGGTCAACCAATCACTCTTGGAGAAATCTTACAAGATGAAAAAGATGTACCTGAGAAATACTTTTTGACAGACCCCGCTAAACTAGAAAAATTCCAATATCTCCGAGGTCCTAAAAAGATCGAAAGAACTTCGGCAGACGGTCATACCTATACTTATTCCGAAGGTGGAATGTCACCAACCGATGACTTAAATCTACCTGGACGAACTATGTTGACTTCCGAAGGTACTGTCAATCGCTCTACTCATTTTATCAATGTGAACAATCGCTATCGTTTGATTACTCCTGTAGAAGCTGAGAGACTGCAAGACTTCCCAGATGATTGGACAAAGCAGAAAAAATTAGCAGATGGCTCCATTGTAGAAGTATCTGAAAAAATGCGTATGTTCTTTATGGGAAATGCCCTCGTAACTGAAATTGTACGAAAAATTGGGGATTATATAAAAGTACTTGAATAGAATGATCTCTTACCTTTAAAATGAATAGCAAGAAAAACACTCCTGTGAAAACTAGATATCTAGAAGTAAGAGTGTTTTTCTTTACATTTCATCTCTCATCATTTCAAGTATCTCGTTACGTTCATCAATCGTAAATTCTGGATTTATAATATCAGTTTCAATTGCACTGACCATAATTTCTTTCTTGATATTCAATCTTTTATATATTTTATCATCAATTGTGGAACGCATCCCCTCTTGTCCATCCAACATCAAATAGAAATAGTTAGTTTCTTGTTCTTTTGATAATCCCAATCTATGTATTCTATCTCTCGACTGTAACATATGTGTTAAATTAAAAGAAAACTCATAATATATAGCATCGTGAGCTACCATATGAAGCGAAACCGACTCTGCAAGTGTATGCGGATTCGTAATCAATACATCGTATTTCTGATTTTGAAAGTCTAAAATTATCTTTTCTCTTTCTTCGGCATTAATTGCACCATAAATTATTGCGACTTGCAGCCCACATTTTACTAAAGCTGAACGCAATTTTTCAATTGAATTAATGAAAATACACCATATAATATGTTTTCTTTTTTGTAAATACAATTGTTGCGAAAGCCTTATACAATCATTGAATTTTGAACCAACTCCAATTGAATCCAATAACCTAAGCTCTTCATCAGTATAATTTGGACTATCATCAACGACTTCTAGTCCAAGATTACTTGTTTCTTCATGTCCGCCGTACATCTCACTTGTTATATCATTCTTTAGCAGTTCTGGATTGGAAGATAGCTGGATTAATCGAATATATAATTTAAAAGGATTATGACTAAATTTTCTCCACAATAAATTAATAACAGCTTGTTCTGCATCAGTTGCAATTACTCTAAGTAAATGATCTTCATTTTCAATCGGAACATTTAGCTGTTGTTTTGTAACCCTCCAAAAAAATGGTGCTAGTCTATGATTTAATTCGTCTATTTCAGTTTTCTCAAGATAGCTCAACTGTTGTTTTGTATATCCAAAAAAGGAACTATATTCATTAGAATACAGAATTTGAAGGAAATTCCAAATATCCTGATAACTGTTAGGAATAGGTGTACCTGTCAGTACAATACGATAAATTACATTTTGAGAAAGTGCAATAGCAATCTGTGACCGAACTGAATCAATTCTTTTAATCTTATGAACTTCATCAAATACAAGTAATGTTTTTTCATCTATTATCTCATTCAATGCCTTCTCATAATTTGAAAGCGATTCATAATTTATCAAAAATAAATTATATCTACCTGTATTTTTATAAAACATTTCTGGAGTAAAATTTGGTGAATGGACATCAAATACAGTTAATTCCCTTTTGTGACCAAATACTTTTTTAAACTCCTCTTTCCAAGATAAGAATGAATTTTTAGGACCAATGACTAAAATTTTATTAACTTTATTAATCTGAAGACTTGATAAATATGCAAAAACGCCATAAACCATCGATGTTTTTCCTGCTCCTGGAACTGAAAAATTCGCAGAACGCTTCATAAATGTATGATAAAAACTTACCCACAATTGTAAATCAAAAAGAGGGCGACTAATTTCATCCTGTACAATTTTTGCAAACTGATTAAATTCTTCTTCAAAAGCTCTATCTTTTTTCTTTATTAATAACCCTCTGTTAGCTATCTCTGAAATTTCAAATTTATGCAAACTAATAAATGTTTCAACTGAATTAGATACTACAATTTCTGTTTTTGTTCTTTGTCCATACCTATTGAAGCAAGCAATAATTTCTTCCACTTCATTAGAATTAAGATTCGATCTAAAATCAGTGATTTCAGTGTTTAAGAGCCCCTTTTTGATTAACTTTTTTAACGATCTCTGTCTTGAATCGATTTTTTTATCCAGAAGATTATTTTGAATTTTTAATCCATCATCATAATATATTACTATTGCATTTTTTCTTAACATCGCTTTATCCACTAAAAAACTACCATTACTATATGAGATTAACTGAGATTTTACAATCTCATCGATGGATTTCACAAATATCATCTCGTCACTTAATTCATTATTCCACAATAATTCAAACTCTTCCAATTTCATTTGCAAAATGGCTGAGTTACCTTTCCAACTTTCCAAAACTGTTATTTCTTCATAGTTTCTAACAAAGGCTGCCTCAGTCTCATTTAGAGATCCTGAAAAATAAAGTAAATTTCCATATTTATCTTTAAAAATTCCGAACTTTGCATGAAATAATCCACTTGTTGTAAATCCTATTTTGATATCTACCAATCCAATTTCAATTAAGAAACCTAGATTTCCCAAGTTCAGTCGTTGATCTAAATTTAGTTCTTTCAAGTTGATTTTTGCAATCAATTCTTGTTCAAGTTTCTTTTTGTTAACATATCCTGTGACTATGTCATTATAATCAGCTTCTGATAACTCATGAGATACAATCAACCGAAATTTACCGTTGTTTTTGAGTAACGATTTTAACCCAGCTGAAAAATATGATAATGAGGCTCCACTAAAATATCCACTAACTCTATTATATTCAACAGCTTCGCCTAGAGCTTTATTATAAAACGATTTTGGTATATCGTCATTTTTTGTTGAATATATTTGCTTAAATGAAATATTCGATAACATTAAAAATCACTCAATTCTCCAACTAATAATTTGACATTTTCTATCACATTCCTAAAATCTGTAAGCGAATTTTCATCTAGTCTAGCCAATGAATCTCTATCAATTTCACTCATAATCATATACGCTCGATTGAGAATTTCTAATGGTTTATTTTTTGCATTTTGTAGTTTTTTTTGCTCTACGAATGACTCTGTTAGTTGTGTTACTTTTTCAGAAATCTTCTTATCTAATTCAAGTTTTTCATCAAATTCACTTTCTGCTATAAAAAAATCAGTAGCGTCATCTAAAATTTGAGCTTCCTCAACTTCTTCTAATAACTTTTCTCGAAGTTTTCTATCTTCGAAAACCATCTTTAATTCTCTAATTCGACGAGTTACATCTCCATCAAGTGTTAAAATATTTGTAAAAAGATAATCTTTGATATCATCTTTATCATATTCATCTATTTTTTTACTGTTTAATATTTTATAAATTTCACGTAAGGGACCATCTACCTTTTGATCTCTCGCTATGTAAAATCGTTTAGGTTGATTAATAAACTCTAAATACTCCACTAATAATTTAGCGATTTCTATTTCTTTTCTAATCTCGGAAACAGAGAGTTGAGTTTCCCTCTGGTACTCTTCAATCGTAAATGTACCATCATTCTCAATTAAATCTCTATAAATATCAACTAATCGGTCAATGGGATTATAATCAACCCGAGACTCTATAGCGTGCTGAAGATTCAATTCTAAGCGCTTAATATCTTTCTCAGTATACTTCTCCTGGTCTAATATGATTGCTTCTAAGTAATTAAATTCCGCCCCAGCACCTTCTCTAGATAATTGCCTCAATGAAGTAAATCGTCTATTCCCATCCAGTACAATTCCATTGGACAAAACAACTGCAGGTTCGGTTTGAGACATAATTTTAATATTAGCCTTTGTTCTTTTCAATGCCTCTGGATTACTTTGTTCAATGTATCCCTCAATTATGTTGTTAAAATCTACTACACTCTCTGGAAAAATATTTCCGTCATCTGTATATTTTGAAACATAAGTGGCAATTCTCCCATTCTTTTTATTATATATCAGGTACTCTATAGGTACGCGATAAACATCAAAGACTCTCCTTTCTCCCTGAATTGACAATTTTTTTGTTGAAATCGGATTCCCCAATTGTAGTTCAAATAAATTCATTTTCCATATACCTCGTCTAAATAATCATCTTTATAAATATAGAGCTTTTCTAGCTCTTGCGAATAAAATACACCATGCTCTAATAATCTATATTTCACGTTATCCTCATCAAGATTTAAAGAATACTTTTGATTTAAATCATCAGTAAAGTCTTCAATACCTAAATTTCCAACTTCCAATAACTGGTCAACTAAAAAATCCGTCATCGTTCTTTTCTCACCTTTAAAATACAATGTAGGAAAACTCATATTGACACTTGTTACCTTATCTGATAAGCCAATAAGTCTATCCATTGTTATTAGTTCAAATCCATAATCTAATATCTTATGACAAAATCCCGAATCCAATAATTGTCTAATTGTAAAGTAGGTACCATCATTAACAAACTGTTCAACTTTACCAATAAAACTCGACAACACCTCAAACGAAAAATCTCGATTATGCAAAATATCTGTATTTAAATAACAACTTTCCCCTACTTTTAGAACTCTAAACTCTTTCTCTAAACTATATAGTGTAGAATAGTAATCATTTGTTTTATATATTGGATTTTCATCTGGAACAAACATTTTATTTTCAAGTATTTTGTTTTTTAGTGCATCTTTAGCTGACTTATACTTATTAGAAATAATCAGAGTTCCTCTATCTAGAAATCCTAAATCAAAAATTAATTTAGGTGTAATGTCTTTAAAATCAAGTTTATCTTTAAGAATTTTTATAAAGTCGTCTTTTATGTAAATATCCTCTGTCAAATATATTTCTAATTTTTCTTTTAAGAAAGAATAATCTTCTTTGTCAAAAATTATCATACCATTTTGTAAATACTCCGGAAATTCTGTCCAAAGATAAGAAGAAATAGAATTTTTCTGCAACCCAAATCTATTATTTAATTCATCTACAAATTTATCAAAAGATTTACCACTATATAAAATAATTTCATTCAACAAATATTCTTTCTTGCTCTTCTGACCATATACAAATTCCGGATTCCTCCCCAAATTAACAAATGGTATTTTTATTCCACTTTTTAATAAAAAATTGTGTAATTCTGAACCATCATTGAAACCAATGGATGATAAAAATTCATGATTAGAAGAATATATAAAATCCATGTTATATGGCCCAAGCTCCAAATCTTTGAATAAGTCTATTAATTTATCGGAAATTTCGATAGTATTATCATAATGAAAATATCTATATCCTTCATTAATCGATTTTATAATGTGTAAGCTACGATCCGCCAGTGCAAGTAGACTACGCAAATTTGAAATTCTTAGGCTTTGATAATCCTTCACATATTCATTATAGAGGTACCAAATTTCTTCAGGGGTAAAGTAAGCCTGTGTATCAATATTATCTTTCAAAACTTCTTCTAATGCATTAATTTTCGTTGCTCGACGAACTTTATCAGAGATTTGTATCTTCCTTTTCTTCCTTAAAACGAAGTCTTTAATTTCTGAATCAAAATCATTATTGATAATGTAGTCAGCAAAATCTAACTTCCCTTTCTTACAAACTAGATTTAATAATTCATAAACTCTATCATCAGCATTAAATACTCTTTCAAATAAATCTTTTGTAATTTCATATTTACAAAAAACATCCTTATATTCTTCAATTTCAGAAATCAATGGTAATTTTGATAATACTTTTTTTAACCTTTGTCGAACTCTCTCTCTAGTAATGTTGTACCTATCTCCAATTTCTTGCAGAGTTAATCCGCTTAACTTAAGAATGAAAATTTCTTTATCTTTGAAATCTGTGACTAAAAATCTTTCTAACGAAATCGGTACCAAAGGTGCCTTCTCAGCATTAGTACTAACTTTGATTTTCGGAATCTCATTTTGATTCACTTCTATTCTATCCCGAGCTTCAATAATACCTTGCAATTCGACTGAATAGTTTTCCAGACTAATCCCAAAATGTTTATTAAATTTATCTGAAAAATTTATATAGTTAAGATTCAAAATGACATTTTCTTCAAATTTAATAACTAGTCCCATTTCTATTAATTGATTAACAGTCTTCTCATTTTCAGTGATTAACTTATCATTTAATCTTATTGTATGATTTGAAATAAAGTGACAAAATAGATTCCACCTATTCAACTCCTCTCTAACATCATCTTTCAATAATTGCTGCTTATATAAATTAAGAAATTTCTTTGCTTTTTGCAATTTTACGGTTGATTCAATTTCATCAGAGCATTTATGAATAATAAATTCAGAAAACTTCACAATTGAATTAGTATTATAATGTAATTTAGTACTTTCAATATTGGCTCCTACAGATTCAAGTAAAAAAATTTCATCAGTAATATCTTTATTCATGATTTCAACAAAATTTTGATAAATCATTCTACAAATTTTATTGTACTTTCCTTTGGTCAAATTTTTATTAAATTTCTCATATTTCACAAAAAAATCCAATAATTCTATACCCAATTCTGAATATGACTGTGCCAAATATTTCGTTAGACCAAATTTTCTTAAAAAAAATAAAGTTAAAGTCATCTTTTCACCCTTAAAAATTTCATTATTCTGATTACATCCGTATATTATTTTTCATTAAATAAGAAAAACATAAAATAACTATTTCAATCATCAATTCGATATATTTTAATTTTCAGCTATAAAATCCCAATTGTTATCAAATATTATTATACCACAAAACCCAGCCTTTTTAGGCTGGGCATTTTATCCTATTCTACCTACTTAACCAACTTTTTCATCTCTTCAATCCGTCCTACTGTCGCATCGTATTTTGCTTGGTAGTCGGCTTGTTTTTCTTTTTCTTTTTCAACGACTTCTGGTTTAGCGTTGGCGATGAAGCGTTCGTTGCTGAGTTTTTTGCCGACCATGTCTAGTTCTTTTTGCCACTTGGCCAATTCTTTATCAAGGCGGGCTAATTCTTCTTCAACATTGAGCAAGTCTGCTAGTGGCAAGAAGATTTCAGCTCCTGTAATCACGGCTGACATGGCCAATTCTGGCGCTGTCAAATCAGCTGAGATTTCCAAGGTTTCTGGATTGGTGAAGCGTTTGATGTAGTTGACATTTGACGTGAAGAAGCTTTCCAATTCAGCGTCACTTGTTTTCACCAAGATAGTGATTGGTTTTGATGGTGCTACGTTAACCTCTGCACGCGCATTACGAACGGCACGAATCAAGTCTTTCAAGCTCTCTACACCCTTATGAGCTTCCGCATTCTCAAATACTTCATTGACCACAGGGTAGTCAGCTGTTACGATTGATCCTTCAGCATACTGAGCGAAGATTTCTTCCGTCACAAACGGCATGATTGGGTGGAGGAGGCGAAGGATTTGGTCCAGCGTGTAGAGAAGGACAGAGCGGGTCATGACTTTCTCAGCCTCGTTGTCGCTGTAAAGCACTTCCTTGGTCAGCTCGACATACCAGTTGGCGAACTCTTCCCAGATGAAGTTATAGAGGATGTGACCAGCCACACCAAACTCGAACTTGTCGAAGTTTTCAGTGACCTTGGCAATGGTTTCGTTGAGGTTGTGGAGAATCCAGCGGTCCGTCACATTACCAGCCTCACCAGCTGCGACTTTGGCAACATTTTCACGCGCCGCATCCAAGGTCAAGCCTTCATTGTTCATGAGGATATAGCGGGAAATGTTCCAAATCTTGTTGATGAAGTTCCAAGAAGCATCCATCTTCTCATAAGAGAAGCGGACATCCTGACCAGGAGCAGAGCCATTTGACAGGAACCAACGCAAAGCGTCCGCACCGTATTTCTCGATGACATCCATCGGATCAATCCCGTTTCCGAGCGACTTGGACATCTTGCGACCTTCTTCATCACGGATCAAACCGTGGATCAGCACGTTCTTGAATGGCTGACGGCCTGTGAACTCAAGCGATTGGAAAATCATCCGCGACACCCAGAAGAAGATGATGTCGTAGCCCGTTACCAATGTTGAAGTTGGGAAGTAACGCTGGAAGTCAGCCGCGTTTTCGTCAGGCCAGCCCATGGTTGAGAATGGCCAAAGGGCAGAGCTGAACCAGGTGTCTAGGACATCCTCATCCTGTACCCAACCGTCACCTGCTGGAGCCTCTTCTCCGACGTACATTTCGCCAGATTCGTTATACCATGCTGGAATCTGATGTCCCCACCAAAGCTGACGCGAGATAACCCAGTCGTGTACATTTTCCATCCATTGTAGGAAGGTATCGTTGAAGCGTGGTGGGTAAAATTCTACCTTGTCAGCTGTGTCTTGGTTGGCAATGGCATTCTTAGCCAATTGGTCCATTTTGACAAACCACTGTGTTGACAAGCGTGGCTCGACTACCACACCTGTACGCTCAGAGTGTCCAACGGAATGCACACGGTTTTCGATTTCCACAAGGGCACCCAGTTCTTGCAACTTCGCAACCGTTGCCTTACGAGCTTCAAAGCGGTCCATGCCTGCAAATTCACCTGCCAACTCGTTCATGGTGCCGTCGTCGTTCATGACATTGACTTGTGGCAAATTGTGGCGTTGTCCAACGAGGAAATCATTTGGATCGTGGGCAGGTGTAATTTTCACAACCCCTGTACCAAATTCTGGGTCTGCGTGTTCATCCGCAACGATTGGAATTAACTTGTTAACGATTGGCAGGATAACGTTTTTGCCAATCAAGTCCTTGTAACGTGGGTCTTCTGGGTTAACCGCCACCGCAACGTCACCGAACATGGTTTCAGGACGAGTTGTCGCAACTTGAAGGGCACGAGAGCCGTCTTCCAACATGTAATTCATGTGGTAGAAGGCACCTTCTACGTCCTTGTGAATCACTTCGATATCAGAAAGAGCTGTGCGAGCCGCTGGATCCCAGTTGATGATAAATTCGCCACGGTAGATCCAGCCTTTTTTGTAGAGTTCTACAAAAACCTTACGAACAGCTTTTGACAAGCCTTCATCAAGTGTGAAGCGTTCACGTGAATAATCCACAGATAAACCTAGTTTACCCCATTGCTCCTTGATAGTTGTAGCATATTCATCTTTCCATTCCCAGACTTTATCGAGGAATTTTTCACGCCCAAGATCATAGCGTGTCACACCTTGCTCCCGCAAGCGCTCCTCAACCTTAGCCTGAGTGGCAATCCCCGCGTGGTCCATACCTGGAAGCCAGAGGGTGTCAAAGCCTTGCATGCGTTTTTGGCGGATAATGATGTCTTGAAGAGTGGTATCCCAAGCGTGTCCCAAGTGCAACTTACCAGTTACATTTGGCGGCGGAATGACGATAGAATAAGGCTTAGCTTCCGCATCGCCTGACGGCTTAAAGACATCTTGGTCCAACCAAGTTTGGTAACGACCAGCCTCAACCTCGGCTGGATTGTATTTTGGTGATAATTCTTTTGACATATTTTGTCCTTTCCACATTTATAAAACTTGCTTAATCAAACTCATGATATACTCTAAATTGTCTGTCGTCTTGACCTTCAACTCATAATCTCCATTACCAAAATGGCCGATATTGGAAACATCTCTGGTTAATTGTTTTGGATCATCCAATTGACCAATTCGTGCATTTATGAACAGTTTTAACTGCTTGTTTTGAATTTCAATATCAACAATATTATGACCATCCTTCTTAAAAGCGACATACAATTTAGTAGGAATTAACTCACAATCCGGTATCAATTGAAAAATAGCTTGTTTAAAGCTGTCATACAACTCTACAATATCGTCCGATTTTTTGAGTAGTAAATCTTCCTCCGAATAGGTTTTTAGCTCCTGGGCAACAAGGGACAGATCCGATTGCTCTTTAGAAACTGATGTCTTAATACTCGGGGCATTCTTCGATTTTTTAATACCATTCACAAATAGTACATCATTTTCAAATTTCCTAACTTCCCAAAGCTCGATATTCAAATCTTTGAAGTCAACAGCCTGTTTTTGAAAGGAAGTAAAATTAGGAGAAACAAAAGCCACCTTACTTTGGGACCAGTCTACCTGTGATTTATTTAGCAACTTCCCTGTTCGTTCTTGATACTCCAAAATGAAATCTGCCTTGTATTTCAACAAAGTATTCAAATAAGACACACCTTGATCTAAAACGCTTTGGTTGGCGCTACGCTTGTACTCAATAATAACAAAGGCATTTGTTTCTTGATCAAAGGCAAGTGTATCTAAGCGCTGATTCTGAATAGAAAACTCCGAAGCAATAAATTCTAAGCCAGTTAACTGAGTTAGGTGACGCTCAAATAAGCGTTGTAAATCGCGCTCTAGCTTAAATGCTTGATCTTTTAAATGATACAATTCATTCCCATTTAACTTAAATAGATTCATCACAAACCTCTCCTTTCAAATTCCCCCACCAACTCTATCTTTATCCCATCTGGGTCTTCCAAATAGAGAGCATAGTGGTCTGGTCCTCCTGCGTGGGGATAGCGGTCGTCGTAGAGCAACTTGACTCGTCTGGTCAAAAATTCCTTCCGCCATTGGTCAATCTCATCAGGTGTGCCCGCATGAAAGGCTAGATGATTGAGACCTGTTCGGCAACGGTGATAGCCTGCCTCTAGGAAATCCTGTGGCGTTTGGACAAAGACCAAGTACTGCTCTGCTTTTTTATAAGACAGCCCGTCCTCCCACTCCTGATAGAGCGAGTAGCCCAGCTTGGTCAGGAGAAAGTCGTAAAACGCACGTGAGATTTCCAAGTCTGAAACATATATTTCAACATGATGTAGCATTTCTTCTCCTTTCCAAATGAAAATCCCTGCCTAGACTTGCTAGACAGGGACGAAGTAATTCCGCGGTACCACCCTTGTTCAGATAAACTATCTGCACTTTGCTTATTCGATTCATATCATCAGCAACCAGTTTTGACATTTGTGCGGATTTCTCAGTACCACCGCTTCCTGTGACAAATGGGGCTCAAAACACCTCTGAATGCTATTATTGTAGCAAATAAGACAGACAAGTGCAAGAAATTTACTGGATTTCTCAAACTCCCTAACCTACTTTAAACCAATCTGTTAGTCCTTACTCTACCAAACCACCAAAATCCTTTATCAACAAGCCTGTTGCAGTTTTTTCAAAAACGTAATGTCGATTGGAGTGACCTGTTGCTGGTGAACGACCATCAGTATAGGAAGTGATAGTGGTATAGGAAATATCGCAAGTGACAGTATTTCCTGATACTTGGATATTGGAAATGCTATCAGTTGTTGAGTCATAGCGCGCTATCCCCTCATTTTCCGAATGATTGACTACCCAATCAACTGTAATACGATGACTTTCAGATCCCGTTACAAAATTTTCAGCAATCGCATCTGTACGTGTTACCAATGAGCGATTGATATCCTTACGGTACTGATTTACTCGCTCTACTATCTGAGCCTGCACATCTTCTACTGATGCATCTTGCTTGTCGCTTTTTTCATCAGCCCTGTAATAAAATGAACCGTACATTTCAAACATCACAAGCACACGATCCTTAGTTGTATCATCCTGATTTGAAATCAGTGCACCAGTTAAATCAATGGTTGGAGTGCCAGCAGGAAAAAAGAAGTAAGCTATGCGGCTTGTTCTCACACCAGTTTCTGTTACGATGTATTCAACATAACCATCTTCATGTTGCATCACCTCCACATCCCCCATCAGCTTATCCGTCAACTTCAGGGTTTCTTGACCATTAGTCCACTCCCCCTGGACACTCCTTAAATCTCTCTTATAAAGCGCTTCTATATCCATTTTATTGGAGGTCGTCTCTGTGGTATTAGCGGATGTTGATGTAGAGCTTGAACTTGAAGTGGAGCTAGTGGATATGTTTTTTGAGGCACTTGTTGCTTCTTTCTGTTTAGAAGGAATTACTTTGACATCCTTTACTTGCTCAGTATCTTGCAAAGCCAGTTTCAAACAATAGCCACCTACTCCTAAAACAGCTATCCCAAGTACTAAAAAAAGGCGTTAAGAAAATGGTGTACGAGATGTTACTCTCACACGTCCCTCTTGAATCGCTTGATGCAATTCAACTGGAGAGGGATTGCGCCCATGAACTTTTTTAAATTGTTTGATAAAATTTTTTTGATTCATGTCTTATTTATTAATTACCCTGTAGATTATTGTTACGTAATTCCAGGGACGGTGCTTCTTAAGCTTTCAATTCAATCGCTTTTTCCTTCAACTGCTTGATAGTTGCAGGACCGATGCCTTTAAGAGCCAAGAGCTCTTTTTCTGTATGGTTTGCAAAATCAGCCACAGATTGAATACCTGCTTGGTAGAAGGTTTCCAAACGTGCTGCCGCAATACCTTCCAAGTCAGGAAGTGCCATAAAGGCTTCCAATGAAGTCGCTGAAGAAGTCACCTCTGCTACAACTTCATTCACTTGTTCCACAGCATGCTCTACTGCAGCTTCAGCCTTTTCAACTACAGTTTCAACAGCCTCACGCGCTGTAGCAACCCCCACACGCCCTGCACGTTTCAAGTCTGCCAACTGTTTTTTCAATAGTTTTTTACGATTTACATTTTTCTTTGCCAAGATTTCTATCCTCTCTTTAATAATGTCTTTGGCCAAATAAGCCATCTGGTAAATCATGGAAACCCTTGCCAGCATGATAGTTGGCAAATTTCCCCTGGATAAAGCGATAAGCGTCTAACTTACTTTCGTAACGGATGTAGGCATCCGCAGCACGCGCATCCTTATCCTCTTCCAAGACACGACGGCTTTCTTCTACCGCCATCTCGTTTACCATGACCTGAGTATTGACCCAAGCTTCAAATTCCTTTAAAAATTCTTGTTCTTTTGTCATTATTTTCCTCTTTCGTCTGCTTCAATCGAAACACACCGATTTATTATACCACATTTTCCAAAAAAGACAAGAAGCCCTATCTGTCTAGCAGGTAGAGCCTCTTATACTCAAAATCAGACGTTGGTGACTTGATTTGATGAACTTCAGTTCTATCTGCATCTACGTCGCCTAGTCTGATTTTGATTTTCATTGAGTATTACTTCTCATTCTTACCATGAAAATTGATAAACAGTCTGGGACAAGAATTCCTCATCTTTTTCTAGCAAAATAGAACCAAAACCATCTAGGTTGCAAGCATTTGGCAGAGCCTGGCATTCCAAGCTAAAGGCACCATGGTAGGCAGCCAAAGCTTCAACAGGATAATTGTAGGTGTAGATGACTACTGATGGCTGATTGGTTCGCACGCGCAGACTTATTTTCCCATCTGGGCTACTAACTTCAACTGGAACCTCCACCTGCTCCAAAAGCCATGGATGGTCGTAACCTTTCACAAGGATATTCTGAGGGTGCTGGCTGTCAAAGCCCTGAGCAAATCTTGCTCCATCTCTAAAATCAAACGGCGTTCCCGTCACATCCTCCAAGACACCTATTGGTAGATTATCATCACCAAGCGGAGCATAGCGATTGGCCGCAATCCGAATTTCATGGTCTGCTACTGACTGCTGAAAATCCCCCGTTAAGTTGAAATAGATGTGATTGGTCGGATTGAAAATCGTATCTTTGCTAGACACCGCCCGGTAATCTACCGTCAACTCGTTCTGGTCTGTTAGACCATAAATAGCCTCAACCCTCACATCTCCTGGAAAACCATTGAAACCATCTTTTAGGACAATGCCAAAGGTCACTTGATTTTTCTCATGGTCTAGAAGGACATCCCAGTACTGTTCATTTGCCGTGTCAACTCCACCATGCAAGGTACGACCTGGCTCATTTTCTGTGAACTGATAACTGGTTCCCTTTATCTCAGTCTGGGCTCCTGAAATACGCCCCGCTACTGGGACAATGCTTGAACCAGGGTACAAATCTGTCTTACGGTAATCATCATCCGACTTGGCAGCCAAACTGACATTGCGTAAACCACCATTTTCTTCTACCGGCAAGAGCACTTCCACCACTCTCGCACCAAAATCAGTCAGAGTGACCTGCATGCCATTCTTATTTTTCATGTAATAAAGCTTCGCTTGTTTACCAAATTCTTTTACTTCAATCATCGCTTTCCCTCACAAAATCAAATGAGGGGAGGCAATCAACTTGCTTCCCCTCAGGATACTTAAAGCCTATTTAAAGCTAGTATTAGCTTGCCATAATACTTTGGAATAACCCTCGCTTTCCGATTTATAAGCTAGGGCTGTCTTTGGTCACTCTTTCATTTCAAGGTGACCAGTTGAAACAGTTCCCCAAACTGTTTCAACTTCCCTGACTGTCCTCGCTTTCGTATTTTCAGGCTCGGGCTGAAACAGTCACTTCCCTGACTGTTTCACTCATCCTCATCATCGCTGGATGTGAGGAGTTTGTTGATGTGTTGAATATTGGTTGAACCAAATTCGACGTAGTCAACGTCCTCTCCTAGGAGAACACCATTCAAGAAACCGATGACCATCGGCATGTTCATACCTGCATAGAGGTCAAACTGCGCACCGTCAATCAATTTACGAGAAACCACGTTAGCAGGTGTTCCACCAAGTAAATCTGCGAAGACAACAAAGTCGTCTAAATCTGCAATTGTTTCTTCAAATTTTTTCTGGAAGTCTTCTGGACCTTCTTCAGGAAGGAGTGCCACAGTAAAGATATTGTCCTGTGGCCCCATAATCATCTCAGTGGATTTTTTGAGTTCCTGACAGAATGTTCCATGACTTACTAACACTAAGCTCTTCGTCATATTAAGCGCCCATACCAAATGCGAAGCGACCAAGCGCTGAGAAGGCAAGTGCCAATACAATGATAATCAAGATAGCCTTAGTTGAAGTCATACCCTTGCGGCCCAACAACCAGAAGACAAAGCCTGTGAAGATTGCAGGAACCAAACGTGGGAAGATTGAGTTCAACAAGTCTTGGATATCAATTGTTTTCTCACCGATTGCTGGAGTCCAAGATACTTCAAAGTTGATCATAGTTGCAATCAAAGCACCCATCATGAAGACACCCATTACAGATGCTGCATCAACAAGGGCAGTCAAACGATCGCGCATTGTTGTGATCAGTTTAGTACCTTCTTTGTAAGCAACTTCCAACTGTTTCCAACGGAAGATGTCGTAGACAACTGCTACAGCAACCCAGAGGAAGATACCGAGTGGGTTCCCATCAGATGCAAAAGTCGCTGCAATTGTACCCATGATAGCTGGTACCAAGGAACCAAAGATAGAGTCACCGATAGGGGCAAATGGTCCCATCAAACCAGTCTTGATACCATTAACCGCGTCTTTAGAAGCAACACCGTCGCTTTCTTCGAGGGCAAGGTCAATCCCAGTGATGATGGTGTGGAAGAATGGAGAAGTGTTGAAGAATTGTGTATGCAATTGCATCATTTCTTTCAATTCAGGAGTTCCATCTCCATACATTTTACGCAATTGAGGCAAAATCATGTAAAGGTAACCAGAACCCTGCATCCGCTCGTAGTTCCAACCCAATTGATAAGTGAACAAGCTACGTTTGTTGATTTGATTAAAATCTTCTTTTGTTAATTTGTAATTAGATTTCGTCATCGTCAATTTCCCCACTTTCTGAATTTGATGGAGCAACCACTGCTACTTTTTGGCTATTGATGTAGTGCAATACTGAAAGGAATGCACCGATAATCGCAATACCGATCATTGACAAACCTTTGAAGTTGTTTACAAATGATACACCTGCATCTTCTGGAAGAGTTCCAACGATGCCTGCAACAGCACCACCCAAAGCAGATACGTTACCGTAAAGAACAGTCAACATAGCTGTAAGGGCAAAACCGATTGCCAAGTAGTGAAGGTTACGTTTAAGTGGAAGGTAGTGGAGCAAGATTGCAAATCCAAGACCTGGAAGCATACGAGCAGCGAGAGTCAAACCATCAGCAACCCATTGGTATTGTTGGATAGTGTTAACCATTGATTCAACGAAGCCACCACCGAAAGTGAGAGCCAAGAAGACTGGAAGTGCACGAGAGAGTGCCCATGGAATCGCACCAAGAAGGTAGTTACGCTCGATTGCTTTGTAGTCGAATTTTTCAACCGCAGCATCCACACGGTGTGCGAAGTAAGTAGTTGAGAAACGACCTGCAATATCAGTATAAACAAGAAGTGCCGCTACTGGTACCGCGATAGTTGATACCGCAAGTTCTGGATCGATACCTTGTGAAACAGAGAAAGCTGTCGCAAGAACCGCACCTGAAGTTGCGTCGATACGAGATGCACCACCGAAGGTACCAACACCGAGTACCATCAATTGAAGTGATGCACCGATAGCAAGACCAGTGGCCATATCACCCATGATCAAGCCTGAGATGAACCCTGCAAAGACTGGTGAACCTGCTGACGATACGATAGTCAACTCATCACAAATCTGATAAGCAGAGTAGAGCGTTAAAAGTACTATTTGCCAGAATTGCATAATAGTGTTCCTCCTTTAAAATTTTTCAAAAATATCCGAATGTTAACGAACTTTATCCAACAAAGGCATAAAGTCTTTAGGTGTATCACCTGGTACCATTTGAGCAATCAATTTTACTCCCTTGGCAACCAAGGCATCAAAATCAGCGATATCCTTATCAACCACGTTGATAGAACGAGTCACTGAACGCGTTTCAGGTGTTTGAGACATGTTCCCTACGTTCAATTCAGGAATTTCTACACCATATTCAACCAAGCGCAGGAAGTTTTCAGGGCGACGTGCCACAATCAAGAGACGTTGGCTATCGTACTTACCTTCCTTGATGTTGTTAGCTGCTTTTTCGATAGGTAAAATGGATAATTTTACACCAGGTGGGCAAGCTAATTTCAATCCTTGTTTTTCAATGTCGTTTTGAGCAACAGCATCGTCAATAACCATGATACGACCGATATTTAATTTGGTAGTCCATAGGTTAGCAACCTGACCGTGGATCAAACGACCATCAATACGTGTAGCAATAATTGCCATACTAGTTCTCCTTTTAGATTTCTTTATAGATGGGTTCTTGTGAAAAGCTTATCTTCTCTCTATATCTTCCTTCCGTCTCGAAGACGATAATCTCATTCTCTCCTTTCTTTAAGTATCCTTTCGGAAGATAGAGATAGAGGATTGGGCCTTTTTCCCAAAACCGACCAATATTAACATTGTTTACAAATACTACACCCTTACCAAATCCTGTCATGTCCAGGTAGGTGTCTGCCAGTTCATCCACTTCAAATCGGTAGCGGTAAAAGGCTGGTTGCCCTTCCTTCCACTCCTTGGTAAAATCTACCGTTTCTACAGATTCTAGGGGGAGAGGATAGGTTTGCCAATTGCCGATAAAGTGAAGATCAGCTATCGCGCCCCGACCAATACCTTTGGACTGGGTTGGTGCGGTTAGCTTGTGACCATAATTGACACGTCCCATATTTTCGACCAGGATTGAAATGTCGGTGTGCTGATTCTGCAAATCCAGCTCAATATCCTCACCGATTTCCGTCTGATACTGAGTTGTGACCAGATGGCCATCTGCATAGACCTGTATCCTGTCACGCGCATCAATCACTCTAAACCGTTCCGCCTCATCCTTATCCTTTTCAATGGTAGTCTGGTAGAGAATGTAGCCTGTATTCTGACCCAACTCTTCCATATTTTGTGGATAGAAGCTAGATAGGGAACCGCTTACATTTTCTAGTGTCCCAAAGAGACTAACTTTTGCCTCTAATTCCACCGATGGGTAGGCTTTGGCTGCTTTAATGAGTGGTTCAGCATAGTTCAATTCTGGATAGGCTTCCTTCATCAAGGATTGAATAGCATAGAATTTCTTAGTAGGATTCCCCGCCTCATCCAAGATGGCATCGTAGTCATAGGAAGTTACCTGTGGTAAATCAATCTGACCCCGGGCCGAACAGCCGTTCATAAAGCCGAAGTTAGTCCCTCCATGGAACATGTAAAGATTGATAGACCCAAGCTGGATACAATCCATGACAGACTGGGCAAGCTCATCTGGATCCCGGCGAATAATCTCATCTCCCCAGCGATTGAACCATCCATCCCAAAATTCCATACACATGAGTGGCCACTTCTTATCGTATTCATCGAAGAAATCTTGCATCATAGCAAAGTTTTCTGCAGCCTTGGAACCAAAGTTTCCTGTGACCAAAATATCATCGTCTATCAGGGTACCAGCTCTCAAAGTGGCTCTCCATGGACCATCCGATGTGAAGAAGGGAGCTGTCAGGCCATGCTTTCTCATCAAATCTGCTACTGCTCTCAGGTATTCCTTGTCCTCTCCGTAGGAACCATATTCATTTTCCACTTGGAACATGAGAATGTTTCCACCTTGTGAGAGTTGGTGCTTGGCCAATTTCGGAAGAAGAGAAGCGTAATATTCATCTAAATGCCTCAGATAAGTTGCATCGTGCGAACGTATCCGAAGCTCCTCCGTCATCAACCAAGCGGGGAGACCTCCCCATTCCCACTCTGCACAAATATAGGGGGAAGGACGAACAATAGCATATAGCCCTAAATCCTGAGCAATGCTTAGAAATCGTTCGATATCTAAGATTCCTTCGTAGTTGAACTGACCTTTCTGAGGCTCGTGCCAGTTCCAGGGGACGTAGGTTTCAACTGTATTAAAACCCAGGGCCTTTAAATTGTACAAAGAGTGATACCAATCATCAGGGTGAACCCGAAAATAATGAATTGCACCAGAAAGAATTTTGAAAGCCTTCTGATCCAAATAGAACTGATCCTTTATTTCAAATTTCTGCATTTATTTTGCCTCCGATGTCACTGCATCCCTTTGTTATCAATATATTAACACAAATTACTGGTTATGTCCAGTAGTTTTTTTGAAAAAATGTAAAATTTTTTAAATCGCACATTGTCAAGTCAAGTGCAACAAGTTCATTGATAACTAGAGATCCAGAGGTTAAGCTGTCTGGGCTAGCCCA